>NZ_WXWH01000013.1:0-112251 GCF_009904905.1 Vibrio sp. V30_P3S12P165
TTATATGAATTAGAGATAATGTACTACCTACGATTAATTTTACAAAATTCTTATAATGGGGCGTTTTTCACAAAAAAACATTATTGCACTCACTTTTATTTGAATATATTTTTACGTAATATTGTACTATTATTGTCAAATCAATATTGCCAGAATAAATAACTACGTTTAGTATTATAATTGTAAAAAAATTAACCTCACAGGAAACAGAAATGTCGGAACTAACTAAAACGCTATTAAATATTCGTAGCTTACGCGCTTATGCTCGCGATCTTACTTTAGAACAACTTGAAGAAGCTCTTGATAAATTGACGGTTGTCGTGCAAGAACGTAAAGAAATTGAAGAACAAGAAAAAGCAGCTCAAGCCGAACAAGAAGCCAAACTCGCAGCCATTGCCGAACAAATCGCCAAAGATGGCATTGACGTTGATGCACTAATCTCGGCACTAGCTGGTGAAACAAAAACAAAAACCAAAAAAGGCAAAGCGAAACGTGCACCTCGCCCCGCTAAATATAAATACGTTGACAATGGCGTAGAAAAAACTTGGACAGGCCAAGGTCGAACACCTTCGGTTATCCAACAAGCATTAGATGAAGGAAAATCTCTCGAAGATTTTGCCCTTTAATCTCATTAAAAATATTATTAAAAATAAAAGGCTCATTACTGAGCCTTTTATTTTTCCTTATGATGGAAAAAGAGGAAGCCTACCGCTCCCAATAGGCTTCTTCTAAACTGTCTTCTCGTTCTGGTAAACCACGGGATAAACGAGGAGAGTGTTGTACCAGCACCTCATAGCTCGCACGGTTAGAGTATTTACACACCTGAGAAAAAGAAGAATAAGTTAAAAATTGATGCTGATGCTTACTGGAGTTCGGCACGTTTTCTTTATGATATTTATTGGCCGCCATATCATGTAATAGCGCGGATAGTGCGGCATCACCTGCACCATTGGTATTTTTTATTTTTTCAGGCCCCCCCATGTATGGGGCAATATGGGAATAAACTCGAATCGGATTATCACAGCTATAACGGCTGACAGGTCGACTAAACTCATATCGGTTAAATTCTGCAATAGAGCCAGGTAACAGCGGTAATGTCGTTTCTCGTTTTGCTGAATCTTCAGTATATCCCGCCATAAATAAGCCGACCGGCCCCGCAGTACACAGCACTAAGTCAACCCAATCTAACGCTTTATCAGAGGCCGCTAGTGGGTCTTGCTCTCCTGTCAACGCGCACGCTTCATCTTCATTCATAGCCACAACCGAAACATGGTCACGCAAAAAGTTTTGCCAAAATAGCGGATCTTCTTGAATCACAAATTTAGTTCCGAGTGTTAACACCACCGGCACGTTGTATTGTTTGGCATATTCTATTGCACGCATCGTTGCCTCTGGCATTGGATCGCCAGGTTTACAACGCACAAGATAAGCGGTCAGCACCAAAGCAGACGCATTTTGGAAAATCTTCTCAGGAATACTTTCTGGCCGTAATTGATTCATTTGCCCTTCACTGATAGCAAAGGTTCGTTCACCATCTTCCGTAATGAGAGCAAAACAGCGACCAATTGCTCCGTTCACACCTTGTAAATAATTCAAGTCAACTCGGCTGGATGTATTACATAAATAACGATACCCATAGCTACCAATTTTAATATCTTGGCTCATCACACCTAATAAGGTTGAACGATCATCCGCTAAGACCGAATAGTTATGAAGTGTATTTCCGATTGTTCCACCTGCGTACTCACTGCAGATCAATTGATTGTTTTTTAGCTCTTGGTATAGCGCTTCTGCCGCATCATCATCAATAACTAACGAATGCCCTTTACTTAAGCCATAACGTTCAATTAATTCTGAATCTACTTTCGCTTCAATATCGACTAAAGTTTGGTCAATACCAATAATATGAGTACGGGACATTTTTTTATTTTCTTGTGCCTGAATGACAAGAGGATCGCGAGCATGGACAGGAAAATAATGTTTTGACTTACGTTGGCCAGGGAATTTCATAACGGTGGTTCGGCATAGCAATAAAAGGATGGGCGATTCTAACTCGCGACACCGTAAAACAGCAACTGACAGAAAAAGAGCAAACGTTTTCGTAAGCGAGTTTTTTCCTCATCATACTCTACATCCATCAGTCAAAGCCGGAAAACATCGGGTAACCTCAAAATTGCGCCTTCTCAACTAAAAATAATGTATGCCATCAGTTTCTCCGGCTCTCTCAGCTCTCTTATTATTTCACATTAACTAAGAAATCAACGAGATGATTTGAGAATGAGAAGGTTACGCAGAGATAATTGACCGAAAGAAGTGTGATTGCAGTCTCGGATCTGTCCTCAAAAAAATCTTTCTGTTAGAATCTTCCCCCAAGTTCATCAAGTGGTATTGAGTTATGTCAGAAGCTCACAGTACAAATAGTCAAAAGAAAGTTATTGTTGGCATGTCAGGTGGTGTCGATTCGTCCGTTTCAGCGTATCTATTGCAACAACAGGGCTACCAAGTTGAAGGCCTGTTTATGAAAAACTGGGAAGAAGACGATAACGAAGAATATTGTACCGCAGCTGAAGATTTAGCCGATGCACAAGCCGTCTGTGATAAATTAGGCATCCACTTACATACCATTAATTTTGCAGCGGAATATTGGGATAATGTTTTTGAATACTTCCTTGCCGAATATAAAGCTGGAAGAACGCCTAACCCTGATATTTTATGTAATAAAGAGATCAAATTTAAAGCGTTTCTTGAATTTGCCGATGAAGTACTTGATGCCGATTATATAGCCATGGGTCACTACGTTCGGCGAACGTTTCCTGTCACAGGCGAAAAACCACAAATGTTACGCGGGCTTGATAGCAATAAAGATCAAAGCTACTTCTTGTATACACTTAGCCACCAACAGGTAGCCCGAAGCTTATTCCCAGTCGGTGAACTAGAAAAACCAGAAGTTCGTCGAATTGCAGAAGAGCAAGGCCTAGTGACGGCCAAGAAAAAAGATTCAACCGGTATCTGTTTTATTGGTGAACGCAAATTTACCGATTTCTTATCTCGCTATTTACCTGCACAACCCGGTAAAATTGAAACACCAGAAGGAAAAGTTGTCGGTGAACATCAAGGGTTGATGTACCATACGCTTGGCCAACGTAAAGGCTTACACATTGGTGGTCTTAAGGAAGGAACAGAACAACCTTGGTATGTTGCAGAAAAAGATCTCCAGCGAAATGTTTTGATTGCTGTGCAAGGCGCTGATCACCCTTTACTAAAATCTCGTGGTCTATTGGCATCACAACTGCACTGGGTAAATCGTCAACCAGTCACAGACACGCTACGTTGCACGGTTAAGACGCGTTATCGTCAAACAGATATTGCTTGTACCCTCATCCCTATCGATGACAATAACATCAAAGTAATGTTCGATGGGCCACAAGTTGCCGTAACCCCAGGTCAATCGGCGGTATTTTACCAAGGTGAAGTTTGCCTTGGCGGTGGTATTATTGAACAGCGTATCTCATAGTCAACCTTAGGAGTATTGACGTGGCTCACACGAATTATGATCGCACTATCGCTTTTGCTGGGCTCTGTCAAGCAGTGGCCCTGGTACAACAAGTTGCAAGAGATGGCCACTGTGATTCCAACGCGTTCGCCTCTTCACTTCAGGCCATTGTTAACACAAACCCGAGCAGTACACTGGATGTGTTTGGCGACGAGGCTAATTTAAAAGTGGGCCTCGAAAGTTTAGTCAATGGTATTGATAACACGCCTACGGGTAATGAAATGACCCGTTATATGATTAGCCTAATGGCATTAGAGCGGAAGTTAAGTAGCCGTAGAGATGCGATGGCACAACTGGGGGATCGCCTGCAAACGATCGAACGCCAAGTCGCGCACTTCGATTTACTTGATGAAACAATGATCAGTAATCTTGCTAATGTCTATCTTGATGTTATTAGTCCGATTGGCCCTCGCATTCAGGTTACCGGCACACCAGCGGTATTACAACAAACAGCCAATCAGCATAAAGTAAGAGCCTTGTTGCTTTCCGGAATTCGCTGTGCCGTACTTTGGCGTCAAGTCGGTGGTCGACGTCGCCATTTGATTTTTAGTCGTAAAAAGATGATCGAGCAAGCTCAACTGCTACTAGCAAGACTTTAAATGATCGACTTCAACTTCACCCACTTTCACATTTAACTCAAACTCCAGGAGAAAAACATGGAACTGTCAGCATTGACTGCTGTTTCACCGGTAGATGGCCGATACGGAAGTAAAACGATTGCGTTACGTAGTATCTTCAGTGAATATGGTCTCCTAAAGTACCGAACTATCGTTGAAATTCGTTGGCTACAAAAGCTGGCTGCTACTGCAGCAATTACTGAGGTCCCACAGCTCAGTGAGCAAGCAAATCAATTTCTTGATCAATTAGCTGACAACTTTAATGAACAAGATGCCCAACGTATTAAAGACATCGAACGTACTACGAACCACGATGTCAAAGCGGTTGAATATTTCTTAAAAGAAAAAGTCGCCGAAGTTCCTGAGCTGCATGCCATTAATGAATTCATTCATTTTGCCTGCACATCAGAAGATATTAATAACACGTCTCATGCCCTGATGCTGAAAGAAGCTCGTGATACGGTTATCCTGCCAGAAATTCGCAACATTATTGATGCGATTCGAAAATTAGCCGAAGAATATCGCGATATTCCCTTACTTTCACGAACTCATGGGCAGCCCGCTTCACCATCAACGATGGGGAAAGAAATGGCGAACGTGGCTTACCGTATGGAACGTCAGTATAAGCAAATCGCCAATATTGAAATTCTAGCTAAAATTAATGGTGCCGTCGGTAATTATAACGCTCATCTTTCTGCCTACCCTGAAGTCGATTGGCATAAATTCAGTGAAGAGTTTATTTGCGAATCTTTAGGGGTAGCATGGAACCCATACACAACTCAGATCGAACCTCACGATTATATTGCTGAGCTATTCGATGCGATTGCTCGTTTTAATACGATTTTGATTGATTTTGATCGTGATATTTGGGGTTATATCGCACTAGGTCACTTCAAACAAAGAACCATTGCTGGCGAAATTGGCTCCTCAACCATGCCACACAAAGTTAACCCTATTGATTTTGAAAATTCCGAAGGGAATCTCGGCTTAGCCAACGCCATTTTTACACATCTTGCGCAAAAGTTACCTATTTCTCGCTGGCAACGTGACCTCACTGACTCTACCGTTCTGCGTAACTTAGGGGTTGGTGTTGGCTATGCCATTATCGCTTATACTTCTACCTTGAAAGGGATCAGCAAATTAGAGGTGAATCGCGAGGCACTATTGGCCGAGTTAGATAAGAACTGGGAAGTGCTTGCCGAACCAGTACAAACGGTCATGCGCCGTTATGGTATTGAAAAACCATATGAAAAACTTAAAGAATTAACCCGAGGAAAACGGGTGGACGGTGAAGCCATGCGTGATTTTATTGATGGACTAGCGTTACCACAACCCGAGAAAGATCGCCTAAAACAGATGACTCCCGCCAGCTATATTGGCTATGCTATCGAACTGACTGATAAACTCTAACTCTAACTCTAACTGGATTAGATTAGTATTCAATACAAGGGCCATATATGGCCCTTTTTCATCACAACCATATGCTCTTGGTGATTATGGCTGCTTTTGAAAAAATAACGTAATTTTTCCGACTTCAATGCCGAATTTTTTAATCTTAGTCAGATTAAACATATGCTTTTCATCTTGACGATACATCCAATCATCAAATAAAACCTGAATCGCTTGTTGCTCAGTTTGTAATAAAAAAGTGTACTGCCAATGTAAAGTATTTCCGACCGCCTTTCCTTTAGCTTGGCCGATAATATCATCTGCTTCACCGAGGTATTCACCGCGATCAGTACGAGTAATTATCCAAATTCGCTGACTTTCTTCACCGTCATCAAACACAAAGTCTTCCACTAAAGTCAGAACCTCGCCTTCTACAGAGCCTTTAATTAAGACTTCAAAGCGTCGTGTTTGTTTATCTGTATAATCTTGCACCATCCCCCAGGCTTGAGTTGTGCCTGAAAAATATTCGAATAAATCAAACTTGGGTTCATTTTTTTGATAGTCCTGAATGTCTGCTGAGCAGGCAGTGAGTAAACATCCCCCCAACAACCAGAGCCATGCATAGAAGTATTTCATCAGTTTATTCCTATTAACTGCTTTCTTAATTGAGGATAATGGCTACGTGGCGATAGCCAAATAGCTAGGAAGGCCTCATTCATTACCGGATCTTGAACCAGGCCACGTATTTCAGACTCATCCTGTGAAGGAAAGAAAATAAGTTGACCCGTTTGTCCATCCGAGAGATACACCAAACGCTGCCCTTGTTCGACACTTGGAAACATGTGACTAAATTCACTCAGCCACCGCTCTATTTCTGCCGCTGAATAGCCAAGTTTTTGCCACTGCTTTTGGGTCGCCTCTAATAGTTGTTGCTGCGAGATTGATCGCAAGTAGTGAATTTCCAATGCAACTGGATGAGCTGGTAAATCATCAATATGATGATAGATACCATCTGGTGTACGGAGCTGGGAGGTATAAACATCAAACCATAACCACGAAAGGGTTGCCTGCCCAACCACTGGCCACATTGACCACATGGTTTGCGAATCTTGGATAGACGCCGCCCGAACAGGAAGTAATAAAGTTAAGCTTAAACTGAATTTAGTGATAGCGACTATCCATTTCATCGGTGAACACCTTTAGCAAAAAGAAGGTTAACAAGAACCACTGGATAAAGAGTATCCCTAATGTGATCGAAACTGGGTAAACCAGCGTAACAGCACCAAAACGATATCCTGCCCAATAGCTTAGAGCTCCCCCTAATCCGCCCAAAAACATCACCCATAGGCGAGGATAAGTACAAACAACGGTTAACAACCTTTGGCTATACCAAGCAAAGCCTCCCCATAGGGCAATGAGCCATAGCGGAATCCAAGTTGCCTCGGCAAAAATGAATAGCGCAAAGTAATGATTTGCCATATCCAGAGTTATACCGATGATCGTGATGACCAACACCGGAAATATGCGATAACGCGCATAGTAGACAGACGTCAACCAAGTCAAGAGTACCAAGCCAAGCGTGACGCCTTGCCAGTTGGTTTGCCCTAATACCGCGCACAACCAAATCACTTCAAACCATAATGATGGCCACAACAAGCTACGCATTATCCACTCTTCTGCAATGTCATATGAACAGCGCTGATCGTACGAGCGTTAAACCCACCCTCACAGTAGCAAAGATAATAGCGCCACATACGGACAAATCGTTCATCGTAGCCAAGTGCCCGTACCTGCTCCAGCGAAATTTCAAAACGTTGACGCCAGTCAGCTAACGTCTGTGCATAATCTAATCCGAGGTCAAAGAGATCACGAATCACAAGATCACTATATCGAGTGGCAGTTTCAGCCAGTACCGTAATTGAGGGTAAAAATCCACCGGGGAAAATATATTTCTGAATAAAATCAACATTATTACGATAATATTGATAACGTTGGTCGACAATAGTAATCGCTTGAATCGCCATTAGCCCTTGCGGTTTTAATCTCTCATTACACTGCTGAATATAGGACTTTAAGTAAGCATGACCGACTGCTTCAATCATCTCGATCGAAACAAGTTTGTCAAACTGCCCGGTCAACTGACGATAATCCTTTTTCAACAGAGTAATTTTATCGCTTAATCCGAGCTGTTTTACCAACGCTTCTGTATAGGCAAATTGCTGCTCTGAGATAGTCGTCGTGGTCACACGGCATCCATACTGCTGAGCCATATAGATCGCCATCGCTCCCCAACCTGTACCAATTTCTAATACATGATCTGTCGGTTGAAGTTGTAGCTGTTGACATAAACGATCCATTTTATTGATCTGAGCTTGCTCTAAGCTCTCTTCAGCAGAATGATAAAGCGCACTTGAATAGAGCATGTTTTTATCTAAAAAGGTTTGATAGAGCGTATTACCTAAATCGTAATGTGCCTCAATATTTTCCTTAGCTTGTCCAACCGTATTACGTTTTAACCAATGTCCAAGTTGGTTAACCGTACGTGTCCATACGCTACTTTTCGCTTCCAGTTGATCAAGTGCCGACAGGTTTCTCGCCATCAATTCCATCACCGCCGTCAAATCTGGACTATCCCACCACCCATCCATATATGCTTCTGCAGCGGCAATACTGCCTCCTTTGAGCAACCGAGCATAAAAATCAGGATGCTTCACTTCGATAAAGGCATGCAACTGGCCAGTATCACTAGAGCCAAATTGTTCCATGTTTTCATCATGATATGATTCTTTAATGGTCAAGCTACCAATACGTAATAAATGGAGAGACCTCAATGCCACCGCTCTGGCACCTTTGGAAAACATAGTCCGGGTTTTAGGCATTATTAAAGAAGCGGACGGTATCATTATTCTCTCTCCTTACTCTTGTCTTGTTCCGATTGTGGGTGTGCATAAAAGGGAGCACCTTTACGCCAAAGTTTAAAAGCATGCCAATAAATCCCCACCATCACTTTAACTGTCATCATCGGTGTTTTGAGCAATAACTTAATCAGTGCATTACTGGTAAAAGGTTGAGCACGCAAGGTCAATGTGGCATCAAACTCTTTATGCTGCCGATGACACTCTAAATGCACCATTAAATGATCAGTCAAGGGTTTCAGCTTCCAATGGTATTGTTGGTCGATGGGATTAAAAGGTGACACATGAAAGGCTTTATCTTGTTGCCAATGCTGATTATTGTTACCGGCATCTGCTGGGAGCGCATAATAGTGTCGCTCATTCCAGGGGGTATTGCTGACTTCAGCTAATAAATAACGCCACAGGCCTTGTTCATCATATAAGTAATAAAAATTAACGGGACTAAAATACAGCCCGAGGTAACGTAAATGGAGTACCGCGACGACTTTACCCGTTATCTTGTCACCAGTTAATTGCTCTACTTTACTTTGCACTGCACGCTTTAAATCACCCTCACCGAGATAATCTTGACGACGAAAGCGTGCCCAGTGCCACCATTTTTCACCTAACCCCCAGACTTGATTTTTCAATGCTTGCCATTCATCCAAATCAATACAGGGCATGAATAATCGGTAGTTCAGCGCATGTTGCACAGGGGTTAAGCGGCGATGCCGAATATGACCAACCATTAAGCAACTTCCGATATGAGATGGAACGTCACTCATTTCACAACTCCTTATTTAAACTTCGCCTGCAGAGCATTTAATTGTGTCACAACATCCAAGCCGCTTTTTACACCATCTTCATGAAAACCGTTGTGCCAATACGCACCACAAAACCAGGTATGATTAATACCATTCACCTCTGATTTACGTTGCTGGGCAGCAATCCCTTGTGTCGTAAACACTGGATGATGATAGATAAACCGCCTAAGCACTTTATCTGGATCAATATCTTGACCGCTATTGAGCGTGACACAAAAAGTGCTTGAAGAAGAAATATGCTGCAGAATATTCATATTGTAGGTTAAAGAGGGTAAACGGGTTTGCTGATCTTGCACGCCCTTCAACCAGTAGTTCCAAGATGCCCACGCAGCTTTCCTTTTTGGGAGTAACGAGGTATCGGTGTGTAAAATCACTTCATTCGCCTGATAAGTCATGGCCCCCAGAATGTTTTGTTCTTTTTCGGTCGGATCGGCCAACATCGCTAAAGCTTGATCGCTATGACAAGCAAAGATCACTTGATCAAACCGTTCTACTTGGTCATTGACGGTTAATTCTACCCCTGAGTCCATTCGGCGTACGGATGTGACCGGAGAATTTAGCCTGATCTGCTGCTGAAACCCTTTCGTTAAAGGCGTGATATACGACCGTGAGCCGCCTTGAATAACATACCACTGTGGACGATTAGCTACTTCAAGTAATCCATGGTTTAGAAAAAAGCGTAAGAAAAAACCCAACGGGAAAACTCGCATATCTGCCAATGAAGATGACCAAATGGCAGCTCCCATCGGTAAGATATAATTTTCACAGAAATAGTCAGAAAACTGATGGTGTTGTAAAAAGTCCCCCAACGTGAGTAACGTTTGTGCTGGCTGATGACTCGCCAACTTAGCCAACCGATTAAAGCGCAATATTTCGCCAATAAAACGATAAAACTTAGGGTTCAGCCAATTTCTTTTCTGCGCAAATAATGTCGTTAAGGTATGTCCGTTATATTCCAAGCCATTGCCATCATTACGGACACTAAAACTCATTTGTGTGGGCAGCCCTTTGACACCGATTTCGTCCATCATACGGATAAAATTTGGATAAGTGCGGTCGTTATAGACAATAAAGCCGGTATCAATTGCGTAATGCTGCCCTTCCCATTCAACATCGACCGTTGCCGTGTGACCCCCAATATAATCATTGGCCTCAAACACGGTGATATCATGATCAGTATGTAAATAGTGACCACACGTTAAGCCTGAAATTCCGCTGCCAATAATAGCAATTTTCATGATTTATCCTTTTTATACACGAACCAGCCACTTCACCCATTGCTGCTGCCAACGATAGGGTAATAAGGCGAGTAGTCGAATCATCCAAGTAAAACGGGCTGGAAAATAAATATTTTTTTTCCCCTTTGCTAACCCGGTACGAATGGCTTTTGATGCCTGTTGAACGGTAATCATCATAGGCATTGGGAAATTATTTTTGTCGGTTAAAGGCGTGGCGACAAAGCCTGGGAAAATGGTGGTGATAGCAACGCCTTTATTCTGCCAATCTAATGCCAGTGAACGAGCTAAATAACCCACGGCTGCTTTTGATGCTCCATAAGCTTCCGCTCTCGGAAGTGCTAACTCACTAGCTATCGATCCGACAATCGCCACTCGATGCCCTTTCATCAGTCTCGATTGAATCGCCTCAAGGCAAATTGCGACACCAAAAACATTGACAGCAAAAACACGAGCCAAGCGCTCTGTGTCCATTAATCCATCATCGATATATTCACAATTACCGGCATTTAAAATCCACAGCTCTGGAATAAATGGTAAGTTTGCAAACGCATTCAAGGTTTCTGTTCGATCTGTCACATCAGACACTAAAGGATAGATAGAACCATCATCTGCTGCGAGCTGCTCTAAAGCGGCTCGGTTGCGTCCACAAGCGATAACTTGCCAACCTTGTTGAGCATAATCTTGTGCCAGCTGTCGCCCGATTCCGGAACTGGCTCCGGTAATTAAGACTTTATTCATTGGCCCAATCTCCGCTTTATGCAACGAATCACACGACCAAGTAGCGGTAAGTGCTCGTACAACATCTCGCCTAGATCAAAGTAGTCACGATGATAAATCACTTTGCCATCCTCAAACTTAATACAACTGGTTCCTTGTACTGAAATCATAGTGCCGCCGGCTAACTTGGGATGTTGTAAATGCATCGTCCAAGTGAGAAAAGCATTTTGTCCCAACTGTTGCTGTTCATGGATGGTAAAATCACAACGCTGAACATTTTGATAAAGCTGAACAAAATAGCACTGCAACGCCGCTAAGCCTTCTATACGGTGAGCCGAATCTTCAAAGACGACATGTGGATGATAAAGTTCAGCAAGCTGATCAAGATTATGTTTACTTAACTGACGATAAAACTGACTGACGTCCTGTACATCCATACCATGCCCCATACTTATACAAAATTATTTCCCGTATAACCATTAATTAAGATAGTGCATTTTTCTATAGTTGTACAAATTTATTTTTGTACAACTATAGAAACCTCGACCTATCACTAAAAGCGCGGCAAGTAAAATAGAAAAATGACAAACGATCGTACGAATGAGGGGGGGTTGGTCATCTGATGTGGAAAAATTGAACCAGCATAACGCTGGTTCAATATAAAGTTAGAGTTGGCGCAAAGCGGCAATACGTTTATCTAAGGGAGGATGGCTCATCAAAAGTTCAGTTATGGTTCGTTTACCATTAATCCCAAATGCCATCATCGAGCCTTCAAGCTGAGGCTCATAGCTCATTTTTAACCGTTCTAAAGCGGCGATCATTTTGTGTCTTCCAACCAATTGTGCCGCACCAGCATCTGCATGATATTCTCGATGACGGCTGTACCACATAGTAATAAAGCTGGCTAAGAATCCAAAGACTAACTCAAGAACCATAGACACAGCAAAATAGACCATCATATTACTCCCTTCACCCTCATCGGAGTTTCGTGAAGAAATAATATTAGCAATGAAACGAGATAAGAAAATAACAAAGGTATTCACGACCCCTTGCATTAAAGTCATGGTAACCATATCGCCATTCGCAATATGACTAACTTCATGCGCTAACACCGCTTCAGCTTCATCTCTCGTCATGTTATGCAAAAGCCCAGTAGAAACGGCAACCAATGAGTCATCACGTTTCGCACCCGTAGCGAACGCATTCATATCCGGCGCATCGTAGATTGCGACCGTGGGCATGCCAATACCCGCTTGCTGTGCTTGGCGACGAACGGTTTGTAATAACCAATGTTCCATTTCATTACGAGGGCTTTCTATTACTCTTCCCCCGACCGAACGTAGTGCCATACCCTTTGACATCAGAAGTGAGATAAATGCACCGCCAAAACCAAATACCGCAGCCAGCACCAATAGGCCAGACAAGCTACCCGGTTGCATGCCTGTTACCGCATAAACAATATTCAAAACAACACTAAGAACCAGCACCACAGCTAAGTTTGTTGCTAAGAATAACAATACTCGCTTCATGACTTCTCTCCAAATCGGACTTTATTAAATAGACGCTGAATGAAGATCTTCAACGTCAGTATTTTAATACATAATGTCATCGATTGAATATTCAAGGCTAGCGGATAAATTGCAACATTTAATGTCTATAGCCAAACAACTTGGCGTTGCAGATAGGCACCGCGACGACTTCAACAAGTAGAACGGCGATCATCCAAAAGACTGATCCGATCAGTCCATCTTTATACTTTGGTCTTATTGAAGCGTCGACTTAAAGCCATTACATTGCCAGAAGTTAAGACAACGTTAAACCTCAGTAAAGGAAACGCTCATGACTGAAGTAAGTCGCTATCAAATGGCAATTGATTTATTACGCTGTCATCTAGGATTAAGTGAAGAAGAAGCAAAACAACAGTTAGGACTAAGCACAGAAGAGACCATTCCTTCTCACATCATGAATATGCCACACTCTTTAGTGGGGTTATCTCAAGAGAAATAGCAGAATAAAGAACAGGGCACATCCTCTGCCGCCCTGCTCTTTAGGGTTCTAAACGCGCGTTATTTGATGTTTAATAACGGAGAAATATCAATAAAGCGACCTAATTCGCGGCGCTTGACACTTGGCATATAGGGTATTTCACCTAATTTAGGTGCATCTAAGCGAGCTTCAAGTAGTGAAATAATATCGGCATAATGTTCAGTCCCTGGATTCACACGATTCGCCACCCAGCCAACTAAATTTAACCCGTCTGATCGAATAGACTCAGCAGTCAACAATGCGTGACTTAAACAGCCTAATTTAATCCCGACCACTAAAACGACGGGTAATTGCTCTTGTTGAACCCAACTCGAAAGACTTTCGTTATCTGAAATAGGCACACGCCAACCGCCAGCACCTTCGACGAGAACAACATCAGCATGAGCCTTTAATTTCAGCAGTTTTTCACTCAACACCGAATACTCAATGGTTTGGTGTTGATGTTTTGCTGCAATGTGTGGCGAAGTTGGTAGCTCTAATGCAAAGGGATTAATGTCCTCATACGGCATTTTTTCTGTTGCTGCTTGCAATAAATGCAGCGCATCACCGTTACGTAATCCTTGCTCTGTTTTCTCACAACCCGCCGAAACTGGCTTGTAGCCAATCGTCGATAACCCTTTTTCAGCATAGGCTTGAAGAATAGCTTTTGAAGCTACTGTTTTGCCTACATCAGTATCCGTACCCGCAATAAATAATGCATCTATCATCGATGTAAAACCCCTAAACAAACCTGATATGTTGCAGGTAGAAGACCTTGATGGTTACGAAACAATTGATATGCCTGCTCTACCTGAGCAAGTGTATGGCGTCGAGTCAATCCTTGCGCTCGACCTGGAACATGGTTAGCACCAATGCCTTTTAAGTCTCGCATCAAAGAGACTGCACTCTCATACCATACCGTGATTGCAGATAAGTCTAAGTGAATTTGTTGATAATCAGCTTGCGCTAACGCAATTTTTATCTGATTGAGCGACGTGAAGCGATTGACGTGTTGATATGAATCAACTTTTAGCCATGATTGTTGTAACTCAACTAACGATCCCTCTAATAGTGTTGAAAGACAAACCCGTCCTGTTGGCTTTAATACTCGATAGATTTCTTGTAAGGGCGTCGCTAAGTTTTCACACCATTGCAAAGCAAGACTTGAAAATACCACATCGAATACTGAAGAAGCAAAAGGCAACACTTCACCATCGGCTTGTAGGTAAGCCATTCGAGCAGTGCCACATCGTTGATAAGCTTGCTGCAACATCGCTAAAGAGAGATCGACACACACAACCGTCGCACCTCTTGATTGCAGTATTTGAGAGCAATACCCAGTTCCACACCCCAAATCAAGAATACGCCACCCATTCAGCTGTTGAGGTAGCTTATCAAGTAAACGCAGACCGACATCACGTTGGAAGGCGGCATGTTGATCATAGCGTGCTGCCGCTTTACTAAACGCTTGGGCAATGGCTACTTTATCACTTTGGACTGAAAATTCGTGATTCGTTACCTCGACCATTCATATTTCTCCAATGTATCCATCAAAGCTTGGGTCATCATTTTTACTTGTTCAATTGAATGGTTGGTGGTTAGGGTAATACGTAATCGCGCTGCGCCATGAGGAACCGTTGGTGGGCGAATCGCCGTTAGCCAAATCCCCCTTTCACGTAGGTGATGCGCAATTGTCATTGCACGTTGACTGCTCCCCAACAGAAAGGGTTTAATCGGCGTTTGACTGGCAATAAATCCAGCAACCGGAGACAATGCCTGATCATAAACCGCAGCAAGTTCTGCTAATTTATCACGTCGCCACGTTTGTTGCTGAACCATACCAATGGCATGAGTAATTGCATGGGCTTGTGCTGGTGGCATGGCAGTAGAATAGACATGGTGCCGAGCAAATTGGGTTACATAATCCCCAAGCTCGTCACGACAAAGAATAGCCGCACCGGCTACACCGAGAGCCTTACCAAACGTGACAACTAAAATATCAGGCCAAATCCCCGCCTGCTCACAACTACCTCGACCTTGCTGGCCTAAGACACCCACACCGTGTGCATCATCAACCATCAACCAAGCGTGCTGGTTAACCTGCTGATGTATCTCTGCTAATGGTGCACAATCACCATCCATACTAAAAACCCCTTCCGTCACCACTAAGCATGTCGCTGACTCGGTTAATAGCTGAGTTAGATGTTGTACATCATTGTGTTTGAAGCGTTTCATGGTGGCTAAAGACAACCTGCCCGCTTCCATCAGCGAAGCATGATTCAGCTTATCTTGCAGCAGTAAGTCACCTTTTTCTAATAAGGTAAAAAGTAACGCTTGATTCGCACTAAATCCGGAAGCAAATAAAATAGCGCGAGGATAACCGAACCAGTCACATAACGTTTTTTCAAGCCGTTCATGGGCAGCAGAAAATCCAGTGACCAGTGGCGATGCACCACTCCCGGCCCCATATAAACTCAAACCGTGTTGCCAAGCTTGAATTAAGCTTTTATCTGTCGCTAACCCTAAATAATCATTACTAGAAAAGTTAAAGTAGCCCTGGCCATTCCGCTCTAGATAAGGTTGATTGCCGCCTAGTAGAGGCTGTAACTGACGGATACCATCTTGCTGTTTTCGTGCCAGCAACGCTTGCTGAATACGAGCATTAAACCGTGCCGTCATAAAACGCTGGCATCATAAAATAGGTCATCGGGGCTAGGGCGAGCAGCGACACGCTCAATCACTTGATCAATCAGTTCATTCTCCGCCACTTGATCCGGTTTTTGTACCCGGTGTTGATGATTAATGCCTAATTTAGTAAATAGTAGCATATCGCTATCTTCGGCTGGATTGGGTGTGGTCAGTAGTTTACAACCATAGAAAATAGAGTTGGCTCCCGCCATAAAACAGAGTGCTTGCATCTGTTCGTTCATTTTCTCTCGTCCAGCCGATAAGCGAACGGCGGATTTCGGCATCATAATTCGTGCTGCCGCAATCAAACGAACAAAGTCAAAGGGTTCCACATCCTCCGCCGTTTCCAGCGGCGTACCTGGCACTTTCACCAACATATTAATCGGCACACTTTCCGGCTGAGTAGGAAGATTGGCCAACTCCACCAACAGTCCAGCGCGATCATGAGAACTTTCTCCCATACCAATAATGCCACCCGAACAGATCTTCATCCCTGCCTCTCGCACATGTGACAAGGTATCCAAACGGTCTTGATAGGTTCGCGTTGTAATAATGTGACTGTAAAATTCAGGTGACGTGTCTAAGTTATGGTTATAATAATCTAACCCCGCATTAGCTAGCTCTTTGGCTTGCTCAGGGGTTAGCATACCTAGCGTCATACAGGTTTCTAATCCCATCTCTTTCACACCGGCGATCATCGCTTTTAACAATGGCATATCACGCGCTTTCGGATTCTTCCATGCCGCTCCCATACAAAAGCGGGTCGATCCTGACTGCTTCGCTTTTTGTGCGGCCTCTAAAACGCGTGTAACTTCCATCAAACGTTCTTTATCAACATCGGTTCGATAATGAGCACTTTGCGGACAATACTTGCAATCTTCTGGGCAGGCTCCTGTTTTGATTGAAAGCAAGGTACTGACTTGTACATGGTTATGCGGATGATAATGACGATGAACTTGCTGTGCTTCAAACAACAGATCCATAAACGGTTTTTCAAGTAGTGCCTTCACTTCAGCCACTGTCCAGTTATGACGAACGTCCACAGGTAATCCTTAACAGGTAATGTTATTTCGTTAGCGTTATGCTTGGCTAGTTTACTGAGACACGCTAAACTGTCAATTAAAACAACAATCAATGGTTTACATCTGTTTATTGTTTAATCTTTTCTGGTTTGGATTTTTATGGATTTAGCGTTTGATCGCCAGCATATCTGGCATCCTTATACTTCGATATTGGCACCTCTACCCTGTTATCCTGTCAGTCGTGCCCAAGGTGTTTATCTCTATTTAGACGATGAAACACCATTGATTGATGGTATGTCTTCGTGGTGGGCTGCAATTCATGGATATAACCACCCCGAACTCACTCAAGCCGCTCACCAGCAATTGGATAAAATGGCCCATGTGATGTTTGGTGGAATTACTCATCAACCTGCGATTGAGGTCTGCCAACGTTTATTAGCATTAACGCCGAAAAACTTACAACACATTTTCCTTGCTGATTCCGGTTCTGTGGCGGTTGAAGTGAGCTTGAAAATGGCGTTGCAATATTGGCAAGCGAAAGGAGAGCCCCGGGCAAAATTTCTCACCTTACGTCATGGTTATCATGGCGACACCTTCGCCGCGATGTCAGTCACCGATCCTGACAATTCCATGCATCGCCTCTACAAAGGATTTCTTCCCGAACATATTTTTGCCGACTCACCACAAATCGGTTTTTGGCAACACTGGCAAGAACATGATATCGACAACTTCCGAACTCAACTCGCCGAGCATCACCTGCAGATTGCTGCGGTGATCTTAGAACCCATTGTACAAGGGGCAGGAGGGATGCGAATGTATCATCCCGAATTTCTACGCCAAGTTCGATCGCTGTGCGATGAATATGGCATCTTGTTGATCCTCGATGAAATTGCAACGGGTTTCGGACGCACTGGTAAACTATTTGCTTGTCAACATGCCGGTATTGAGCCAGATATTATGTGTGTAGGAAAAGCGTTAACTGGCGGTTATATGACTTTGGCGGCGACTCTCACCAGCAAACAGGTTGCCGAGACAGTTTGTCGTGGTGAAGCTCAGTGTTTTATGCATGGTCCAACCTTTATGGGTAATCCGTTAGCATGCGCAGTGGCTGCAGCAAGCCTAGCACTTATCGAGCAAGGCGACTGGCAAACACAAGTGGCACGAATAGAAACTCAATTTGCGGCCCGATTACCCAATTTCCAAGCTTATCCTATCGTCAAAGAGACTCGCTGGCTCGGCGCTATTGGTGTGATAGAAACCCACCACCCTGTCAACATGGAAGTCATTCAAGCCCTCTTTGTAAGCTTAGGCGTATGGATCCGACCCTTTGGTCATTTAATTTATTTAATGCCGCCTTATATCTGTACTGCTGAACAAATAGATACATTATTGCACGCGGTAGAGATTGCTTTACAAGACCAGCATAACTTTCAAATCACTTGACGTTTCTGATCATGAACCTATTGCAAAAAATGATAAAAAAACCGACGCCAATAGACGTCGGTTTTTTACAGTTCCATCCGGATTCATTAACCGATATGAGTCAGACCATTCATATATTTCTGTAGAACCGCTGGAATTTCAATCCGGCCATCCGCTTGTTGATAGTTTTCTAAAATCGCCACCATGGTACGGCCTACCGCCAAACCAGAACCGTTCAATGTATGCACCAATTCTGGTTTCTTTTCCCCTTTACGGCGGAAACGAGCTTGCATACGACGAGCTTGGAAATCCCACATATTGGAACATGATGAAATTTCACGATAGGTTTTTTGCGCCGGAACCCACACTTCTAAGTCATAGGTTTTACGCGCACCAAAGCCCATATCACCCGTACACAGCACCACTTTACGGTAAGGTAGGTCAAGCAACTGTAATACTTTTTCAGCATGACCCGTTAACTCTTCTAATGCCGCCATTGACGCTTCTGGTTTGGTGATCTGCACCAATTCCACCTTGTCAAACTGGTGCATACGGATCAAACCACGCGTATCACGGCCATAAGAGCCAGCTTCAGAGCGGAAACAAGGAGTATGGGCAGTCATCTTGAGCGGAAGTTCCGCTTCATCAAGAATTACATCACGCACCAAGTTCGTCACCGGCACTTCTGCGGTTGGAATCAATGACAAACGGCGAGGCTCTTCGTCACTCACTTTTTCTGTCAATGGCTCAGTATGAAACAGATCTTGGCCAAACTTTGGCAATTGCCCTGTTCCAAACAAGGTATCCGCGTTAACGAGATAAGGAACATACAACTCGGTATAGCCATGTTGCTCGGTATGCAAGTCGAGCATAAATTGAGCAATGGCACGATGTAGGCGGGCAAATTGACCTTTCATCACCACAAATCGGGCACCGGTAATTTTTGTCGCACTCGCGAAATCTAAGCCATCACCCATTTCGCCTAAATCAACATGATCTTTGACTGCAAAGTCATACTCTTTTGGCGTCCCCCAACGTGACACTTCCACGTTATCGTTTTCATCTTTTCCTTCAGGAACCGATTCATCAGGAAGGTTAGGGATACTTTGAGTTATCGCATCTAACCGTGCTTGAACTTTATCTAATTCGACCTTTTTAGCATCCAAATCATCACCCAGCGTCCCGATCTGTTTTTTGATCGCTTCTGCGCCCTCTTTATCGCCTTTCGACATCAGTTGGCCAATTTGCTTGGAGATGGAATTACGCGTGGATTGTAAATTTTCAACTTCTACTTGAATCGACTTGCGTTGTTCTTCAAGTGTGCGGATAGTTTCTACGTCAAGCTTAAAGCCACGACGTGCTAATTTTGCAGCTGTCTCATCCAGCTCAGTGCGAAGTAATTTAGAATCCAGCATTGCTAATCCTATGCTTTTAATGTTATGAAGAAACGTATGTGCTTGCTTTTTAAGCAAAGCCAGACGTATTGAAATTTACTTTGTCAAAGATAACGAAAAGCCACTACTTTTCATAGCGCTTTTGTGGGCTTTTTGCGTCTAACGCCGCCAGATACTCGAGTTTTTCAGAAATTTTAGTTTCTAAGCCTCGATTAGTCGGCTGATAATAGCGCTTACCCACCATTTCTGGCGGAAGGTAACGCTCTCCTGCCGCATAAGCTCCAAGTTCATCGTGAGCATAACGATATTCCGCTCCATAACCTAACTCTTGCATCAAACGTGTCGGAGCATTGCGTAGATGAACGGGTACCTCATACTCAGGGAGGTTGTGCACATCACTCAGCGCGTGTTTCCACGCCGTATACACGGCATTACTTTTCGGCGCACAAGCAAGATAAACCGCAGCTTGAGCGATAGCTCGCTCCCCTTCAGCTGGCCCAACTCGGGTAAAACAATCCCACGCAGAAAGCGCGACTTGCATCGCGCGTGGATCGGCATTCCCTACATCTTCAGAGGCTATCGCTAATAATCGACGAGCAATATATAACGGGTCGCACCCTGCAGAAATCATTCGCGCCATCCAATATAGCGCAGCATCTGGGTTAGACCCGCGTATTGATTTATGAAAAGCGGAGATTAAGTCATACCAAAGATCACCTTGGTTATCAAAACGAGCCACCTTTTCGCCCGCCACTTCGGCCAAGAGATTTAAGGTAATTTGCTTACAGCCTTGTGCATCAGTTTCTGCCATATCATACAAGAGTTCCAAGTAATTCAATGACATGCGAGCATCACCATTGACAAGTTCTGCTAGCCGCTCTAGCACTTGATCATGGAAACATGCTGGCGTTTTTCCTAAACCGCGCTCGACATCATGAACCGCTTGATTAAGTGCCTGAAGAATTTCTTGCTCGCTAAGCGACGTCAATTTATAGACTCGGGCACGTGATAACAGAGCGTTATTAAGTTCAAATGACGGATTCTCTGTGGTCGCACCAATAAAGGTGATGGTTCCATCTTCAATATGGGGTAAAAAGGCATCTTGCTGGGATTTGTTAAAGCGATGGACTTCGTCGACAAATAAAATCGTTCGTCTTCCGGCACGCTGGTTTTCTCGCGCTTTATCAATCGCCGCTCGAATCTCTTTCACCCCTGAAGTCACGGCAGAAACTCGCTCCACTTCCGCATTGGCATAATTGGCTGCTACTTCAGCTAGTGTTGTTTTCCCCGTTCCCGGTGGCCCCCATAAGATCATGGAATGGATATGGCCGGCTTGTAATGCGCGCCGGAGCGGCTTATCTGGCCCTAAAATATGCTGCTGGCCGATATATTGCTCGACTGTTTGAGGCCTCATACGTGCGGCAAGGGGACGAAAATCTTCGTCACCTGAAAAATCTAAACTGTAGTTACTCACGATTACTCATTATTCATGACATTAACGTTGGTCATCAACCTCAACCCCATCAGGGATGGTAAATTGAAACTGACTACTTGCTGGTGTTTGTAGCTTTACATTATAAAAGGTAAATCGGCTTTGTTGCCCATCTTGCTCAATCACATTGAACCCTTGCACAATACCTTGATCATTAATCTTTATTTGAAAATGACCTTGGTTAGATTCAAAAGAAATCGGAATGAGCGTAAACACATCCCCGACTTGTTCAACCTGATAAGCATCCCAATCACGAGCCTGATTGCGAGTCAGAAGAACAAACGGTGTTTGCTCTGTCGCTTGTTTTTGGTCATAAATGGTCACTTGTTCAATAAACGGACTGTAATACCAGAGTGATTGTCCATCAGAAACCAGTAGATTTTCGTCTGGCTCAGTGGTTTGCCAACGAAAAAATCCTGGCCGGGCAATATCAACAACCCCTTTGCCATCCATCACGGTATCCCCTTCGGGACTCACTACCTGTTGAGAAAATTGAGCACTAAACCCATCGGTTAACGCTAATCGTTCACTTAAGGTTTCTTTTGGCGTAGCGAACACAGAAAAACTACAAAAAATCAGGGCAACCCATTTTTTCATTCTCATTTGACTCCTAACAACCTTATTGACAAAGGTTATGGCTGTTTTTTATGGTTTATATGTCAATCTCAAGTTAATAAAGTTCTATTGCCCACAACACTGTTTAAACTTTTTACCACTGGCACAAGGGCAAGGATCATTACGCCCTACCGACTTATAAGGATTAACCTGTTGTGATTTGTCCCCCACCAACTGTTCATCTGCTGCAAGAGCGACTTCATGCACCATGAGATCGAGTTGTTCAATCATATGAGCTAGCGTCGGCAAGGCATCATAGCCTGCTGCTTGCATCTGTAAATGTGTTTGCTCTTCATCAATCGCCAACATCAAGGTGGTTAGTAGCGCCTGAAGCATACGATATGATCCATCAGATACTGGTGTCGATAACCATTGTGTTTCAATGCGTGGCCATAGCGTCATAAATCCTTCTGCAAAATCCGCTAACCCTTCTTCCCTACTTGGTGCGTGGGTTTTCAGTAATGACAACAGCGCATACTCATTACGTTTCAATTTTTGGTATTGGGCATGGATCTGCTGCGTCACGACAGGCTCAAGTTCATGAACATGATCAGGGAATAGCTCGCTAAGCCATGAGTTAGGATCAAGAGGTTGAATGGTTAAATTAGCAGCAAACACCATTCCTTCAATAAAAAGCGGAGACTCATCCACCGCTAATGATGACAAATTGACTAAGGGATAGATCATACTATGTTCTGTTTTTCGATAATAATGCCAACAGTATAAACGTAAAGACGATGAAGTTGCAGCCTAGGATCATTAGCGTTGAAGATCTGCCAATAAAAGAGGGTGACTCGGCTTGCTTCTCACTCTACAATCTCGCCTCGTTTCATCATTACAGTTCTTATTATGCGTGTTATTCTTGGCCCAATGGAGGGCGTTCTTGATCATTTGATGCGGCAGATGCTCACCGAAATCAATGATTATGATTTTTGTGTGACCGAATTCGTTCGGGTTATTAACCAGATTTTACCTGATCATCTATTCTATCGCCTCTGCCCAGAATTAAAACATGCCTCATGTACCCCATCAGGCACCCCCGTTAAAGTTCAATTGCTAGGACAAGAGCCTCTTTGGATGGCAGAGAATGCGCTGCGGGCTGCAGAGCTTGGAGCCAGTGGAATCGATCTGAACTTCGGATGCCCAGCAAAAACCGTCAATAAAAGTAAAGGGGGAGCGGCATTATTAGAGCACCCAGAATTGATTTATCAAGTGGTAAAAGCCTGTCGCGAAGCCGTTCCTAGCCACCTTGCTGTCAGTGCCAAAATTCGTTTAGGCTGGGAAGACCCGAATGACTGTTTTGAAATTGTTGATGCGATTACTCAAGCTGGCGCTGATGAATTAACCATTCATGCACGCACCAAAGCGGGTGGTTACAAAGCCAGTGAAATTCAATGGGATTATATCGGACAAATCCGCCAGAAAACCACTATTCCGCTGATAGCCAATGGTGAAATTTGGAATCATGCTGATGCACAAGCCTGTATCGAAACCACTGGCGTTGATTCTTTAATGGTTTGTCGTGGCGCGCTAAACATTCCAAACCTGGGCAATATGATTAAGTATAATCATCCACCGATGGCTTGGCATCAAGTGCTTGATCTCTTGCTCAAGTACTCCGATTATGAAGTTCGTGGAGATAAACGAAAATATTACCCTAATCGAGTCAAACAGTGGTTTGCCTACCTACGCCACGCTTATCCAGAAGCTGCGGATCTCTTTCGCGAAATTCGAACTTTTACCGATGTGGCCACTATTGTTACTCACTTTCATCACTACCGAGAAACATTAGCACGTTAACTTATATTGGTTGCCGTGCTAGCCATACTCGCCAATCGCGACGTTAGCGTAAGAAAAGTAGAATTTGAGATAATAAAAATAACTCGGCGATGGGAATGAGCTAGCGATTGAAAAATAGTCCACGGCCTTCTTGAGCATCGGAGAATGATAGAAGAAGGCGCAACATGATCAGGGGCGTAATATACAACAATTGGCATTCATCAGAACCAGCGTTCTAACACAGTTTTGTCGAGCTGACGAAACGCGCGATTCAAAACTAAAGCTAACTCTTTATAACGTGGCTTTGACTTCACCGGTTCAAGTGCAAACCCAGTTTCAATGATTTTTTGATGTAACTCCCGATACCATCCTGCTAACGAAGGAGGTAATTGAGTATTCGCTCGACTACCTAACCACCAAATCCCCTGCAATGGCAGGCTGATAGCAAACAATGCCATCACCACCGTTTGTGGCATGGCTTGCATATTCTGAAAGCTCATTTGGGTTAACACACTAATCGCGGCGATAGCTGGCATCACTTTAATACCAAATCGAGTCGCCTTAATAATACGAGTTTCAGGAAACAGTAGGTTCAGCTCTTTGCGTATCGGCCAAGTATCCATGTACTTTTGGCCATCTCGTAAACTATGAATAATGCCAGCTTTGTTACTCATACTCATTGCCCTCACTGTTTTACGACACTAACTACCGCCGACCCTTACTAAAAAATAGTTGAACAATTCAACGAAAGACGTAAAAAATTGACTAAAACTAGTATCGCTTCAAATTTTTTTTGTTATATTGAGTCATTATCGCTATCCTTTGCGAACTCTCAATCTCATTGTTGCCCTTATTTACAATTTAGGCAACTGTGAGAGGAAAAAAGCACGGAAAGCAACATGGATGAGGCCCTTTTGTCTCTCCTTTTTAATAGGGATATTCGCTGTTTTATTGACCAAGATTAGTTCTCACTTTCATCGAGTTCGGCTATTCTTGTGATTGAATTTTATCCTAACCGATCATTACAGGTAGTTATACATGTCTAAGCTAGTTTTAGTTTTAAACTGCGGTAGTTCTTCTTTAAAGTTCGCGGTTGTTGATGCAGAAAACGGTACAGAGCATCTCTCCGGTCTTGCAGAATGTCTACACCTTCCTGAAGCACGCATTAAGTGGAAACTTGATGGTAAACATGAAGCACAACTTGGAAATGGTGCAGCCCACGAAGAAGCACTTGCATTTATGGTAGATACCATTCTTGCTTCTAAACCAGAACTAGCTGAAAACCTTGCAGCTATTGGTCACCGTGTTGTGCATGGTGGTGAACAATTTACTCAATCAGCGCTAATTGACGATGCAGTAATCAAAGGCATTGAAGACGCTGCAACCTTCGCACCGCTGCATAACCCAGCGCATATTGTTGGTATTAAAGCCGCCAAAAAAGCATTCCCGAATCTGAAAAATGTTGCTGTATTCGATACTGCATTCCACCAAACAATGCCAGAACAAGCCTATTTGTATGCGCTGCCGTACCATCTATACAAAGAGCATGGTATTCGTCGCTACGGTATGCACGGAACATCTCATCTCTTTATTGCTCGTGAAGCAGCTGAACGCTTGGGCAAACCGGTTAATGAATTAAATATCATCAACTGTCACTTAGGCAATGGCGCTTCTGTCTGTGCAATTAAGAATGGCCAATCCGTTGATACCTCAATGGGCTTAACCCCACTAGAAGGTTTGGTCATGGGTACTCGTTGTGGTGAGATTGACCCAGCCATTATTTTCCACCTACATGATGCACTCGGTTATTCTGTCGAGCAAATTAACACCATGTTGACCAAAGAGTCTGGGCTGCTTGGTTTAACTCAAGTCACTTCTGACTGCCGATTTGTGGAAGATAACTACGGCCAAAAAGAAGAAGCGACTCGTGCGATGGATGTTTTCTGCCACCGCCTAGCAAAATATGTCGCTGGTTATACGGCAAGCCTTGATGGCCGTTTAGACGCTATCGTATTTACCGGTGGTATCGGTGAAAACTCAGCACCTATTCGTGAAATGGTATTAAACCGTCTTGCTATTTTTGGCATTGAAGTAGACAGTGAAGCAAACCTTAAAGCTCGTTTTGGCGGAGAAGGTGTGATCACGACGGCTAACAGCCGCATTCCTGCGATGGTGATTTCGACCAATGAAGAGTTGGTAATCGCAGAAGATACAGCTCGCCTCGCTGGTCTCTAATTTATTGTCTGGCTAACTTCGCGGTTAGCCAGATTTCTTTGGGGCTTAAGACCTATTCTTAATGGAATACGGCCTTAGGCTTTGTTCTTTTCAATCTAATTCTCTTTAGATTGCAATCAATAGTGTTGAGGTACTTTACGAATGTCCCGTACTATTATGCTTGTCCCTATCAGTGCTGGTGTTGGTTTAACCAGTGTCAGCATGGGGCTCCTGCGTGCAATGGAGCGCAAAGGTGTAAGTGTTTCTTTTTATAAGCCAATTTCACAACCTCGTAGCGGTGGCGATCAGCCTGACCTCACCTCTACCATCATCAGTCATAATAGCGACATGAAAATTGGTGAACCAATGCCAATGTCTGCCGCAGAAGCATTGATTGGTGGTGAAAAAATGGATGTTCTACTAGAAACTGTCGTAGAACGTTATAACCAAATTATCGTTGACTCTGATGTCACTTTAATTGAAGGGTTAGTACCTACGCGCAAACACCCTTTTGCCAACCAAGTTAACGCAGAAATTGCCAAAACTCTTGGCGCTGAAATTGTGTTTGTTGCAACGCCTGGAACGGATAACCCAACCCAACTCAAAGAACGTATTGAAGTTGCTTGCTCAAACTTTGGTGGCACTAAAAATAAAAATATCTCAGGTGTGTTGATCAATAAATTAAACGCCCCTGTCGATGATGCAGGGCGTACGCGTCCTGATTTATCTGAAATCTTTGATGATGCAGATAGCGCTAAACAAGCCAATCTTGAAGTGATGCAGATTTTTAACAGCAGTCCGATTCGCGTGTTAGGCTGCGTGCCTTGGAATGTTGATTTAATTGCAACTCGAGCCATTGATATGGCTAAACATCTGAACGCAGAAGTGATCAATGAAGGCGATATTAATACCCGTCGTATTAAGAGTATAACCTTCTGTGCCCGCTCTATCCCACATATGATCGAGCATTTTAAACCGGGTTCACTGCTTGTTACTTCCGCTGACCGTCCTGACGTGATCGTCGCTGCCGCCCTTGCTGCGATGAATGGCGTAGAAATTGGTGCCGTGCTGCTAACTGGTGGTTACGATATGCCTAATGAAATCGTTAACCTATGTAAACCTGCGTTTGATACTGGCTTACCGATTTTTAAAGCTCAAGGTAACACTTGGCAAACCTCGCTAAACCTCCAAAGTTTTAGCCTTGAAGTTCCTGCTGATGATAAAGAACGCATCGAATTTGTCAGTGAACATGTGGCAAGCCATATTGATGGCCCATGGATTGATACGTTGACAGAAGGCACACAAGCCACTCGACGCCTCAGCCCACCTGCATTCCGTTACCAGTTAACTGAATTTGCTCGTCGTGCTAACAAACGCATTGTACTACCTGAAGGTGATGAACCTCGTACTGTAAAAGCCGCCGCTATTTGTGCAGAACGTGGAATCGCTCGCTGTGTGTTGCTAGGTAATCCCGATGAAATCAAACGCGTTGCTGCACTACAAGGTGTTGAATTGGGCGCTGGCGTTGAAATCATTGATGCCGATGCGGTACGTGAAAACTATGTGGCACGCTTAGTCGAGCTTCGTGGTGCAAAAGGCATGACTGAAGTCGTAGCGCGTGAAAAACTCGAAGACTCCGTTTTCCTCGGTACCATGATGCTGGAAGCAGATGAAGTGGATGGCTTGGTTTCTGGTGCGGTTCATACTACGGCCAACACCATCGTACCGCCTTTCCAAATCATTAAAACTGCGCCTAATGCGTCTATCGTTTCTTCTGTTTTCTTCATGCTCCTGCCGGATCAAGTTCTAGTCTATGGTGACTGTGCGATCAACCCAGATCCAACCGCAGAACAGTTAGCAGAAATTGCGATTCAATCAGCTGATTCAGCAGCTGCATTTGGTATTGACCCACGCGTAGCAATGATCTCTTACTCTACAGGAACCTCCGGTAAAGGTGCCGACGTTGATAAAGTGCGTGAAGCAACACGTATTGCACAAGAAAAACGACCCGATCTGATTATCGATGGCCCACTGCAATACGATGCTGCAATTATGGAGAACGTAGCAGCGTCTAAAGCACCAAACTCTCCTGTTGCTGGTAAAGCAACTGTGTTTGTGTTCCCTGATTTAAATACCGGTAATACCACTTATAAAGCGGTACAACGTTCAGCAGATCTTGTCTCTATCGGCCCAATGCTGCAAGGCATGCGCAAACCGGTCAACGACTTATCTCGTGGTGCTTTGGTGGATGATATTGTCTACACCATCGCACTAACAGCGATTCAAGCGGCTCAGGATCAGAAATAATCCTTCGTTACTGAACAACATAGAGTAAAATTAAAGCCCTCGATTTTGATCAAGGGCTTTTTATTAATTTAAATCACCTCGCCCATGATTAGATTCTAAATCTAAATCAGGCCCAACCGGTACAACTTGGGTTGGATTAATCATATTATGACTAAAATAGTAATGCCGTTTGATATGATAAAAATCTGTCGTCTCTTTAATTCCTGGCATTTGGTAAAGCTCTTTCAAATAGCCATTTAGATGCTGATAATCGGCAACACGCTTTTGATTACACTTAAAATGGCCCACATACACCGCATCAAAGCGAATCAAGGTGGTAAAGAGTCGCCAATCCGCTTCTGTCAAAACTGGCCCTGCCAAATAACGATGGGTCGCTAAATGGTGGTCGACTTTATCCAGTGCTGCGAACAACGATTCATACGCCTCTTCATAAGCTTCTTGAGTGGTTGCGAACCCGCAACGATAAACACCATTATTAATATTGGGATAAATAAAAGTGTTCCACTCATCAATGACTTCGCGCAATGCCAATGGGTAATAGTCGATATCATTGTCAGTTAATAAGTTAAACGCCGAGTTAAACATACGAATAATATCTGCAGACTCATTGCTCACAATTGTCTGAGTCTTTTTATCCCACAGAACTGGCACCGTAACACGGCCTGTATAATCAGCCTTAGCCTGAGTATAGAGTTGATGCAGTTTACTATAGCCAAATAAAGGTTCTGGAATACCAAATTGCCACCCTTGGCTGAGCATATCAGGGCAAACAATCGTAATATCGATATGCTCTTTAAGTTGTTTCAACTGGCGGAAAATTAAGGTTCGATGCGCCCAAGGGCAGGCTAAAGAAACGTAAAGGTGATAACGACCAGATTCTGGTGTAAATCTCGCACCCGGTTTATTTTCGATCCAATCACGGAACCCAGCCTCTTCCCGGACAAAATTTCCACCATTGGTTTTAGTATCATACCATCCCTCATGCCACTGCCCTTCAACTAACTGACCCATCATTCACCTCATACCCAAGTCTGCTGGCTTATTCACCATTATAGGTATGCTCTATTGCGATCACACCGGAGCAAGTTGGTTAAGTTATTCGAATTTTTTGAAGGTAAAATAAGAATCATAAAAAAGCCACGCACTACGAGAGAGTTAGTGTGCGTGGCAAACAGAAAGCTTACCCCTTGTTACTTCAAGCAATGTGTGGACAACATCCATCCACTACAAACATATCGAGCCTCTGTGGGCCTTTTGCTATAGCAATGTATTGTTCACTGAGTCGCCACCTACCTGCAACTCTAGATTGCTTGGCGATAACGGATATTAGTGAATATCTACCCGACGATTTTTAGCGCGCTGTTGCGCTGTATCATTACTAATCAGCGGCCTTTTCTCACCATAAGAGATGGTATCAATCGTCATCGATTGCTCAGATTGTTGTTGCAAGTAATCTGCCACTGATTGGGCTCGACGTAAACCGAGCGAAAAGTTGTACTCATCACTACCAATATTATCCGTATGTCCTTCTACCTTAAGAGTTTGATCATGCTGTAGACGTTCTATTATTTGCGCTAAAACATAGCGTGAAGAATCCGTCAATTCTGACCGATCAAAAGAGAAATAGACTCTGGCCAAAAGTTCACTGTCTTGAGTTGACAAAGACTCTGCATGATTGAGTAGATATTCAACACACATCTCTTCGATACCAGCAGAGTGCATCTGCTGTGCAACAAAGGCGACACTGGCAGAATAACGTGCTTGATCTTCAATCTGAGGAAAAGCACCTTGATTTAGATACACTCGACGTCCTTGCCCAATTTGAACTTGCTGCTCAAACTCCATATCAAGACTATTGCAATAATAATACATCGCATTTTGTGTTGGTTGTTTGGTAGAGGAGGCAACCCAAGGGCTGACCGTCAATAATAACAGTATAAATAGGGTCGTTACTGTTCTTTTCATTATAAAAAGTCCTTATTTAAAGAGGTAAATGAACGCAGCAAACACCGCTGTATCTTCAAGTAAGAAGAGCATATAATTCTATTGACTGGTAACCATAATAATATTGATTTTTTCATCGTGCTAAATGCCCAATCTCTTCGGTAATTAATTCAAGTATTTTATTTTTAATGTCATTTCTATTCTCTGCGGAGAAAACATTTTCCTGTCCTACACAATTTCTCATTTGTGGAAATGCATTAATATTATAGTCAAACCCAACTGCCACCATACGAGCGGTAACATCATCACCTTCTACTGTTTTTTGATTATTCAATTCATTTAATATTCTATTACATAAACCTAATGCGGTAGGACTGCTGGGTGGAAAACCTGGACTTGCCGGATTAATAAGTTTATCAGTTGTTCGCCAATAACTATCTTGTCCATCGGACAATAAAATAATTAATCGTCGAGGATTATTTCCAGCCAATGCCATTTGTGCTCCTCGAATAATACCTGCATATGAAGATGTTCCACTTCCTGTAGAGCGCATAATATTAAAACTATTAGATTTTATTTTTGATCTAATAAAACTCATATTATCTGTCAAATTAACATCTTCAAATATAGAAATATTAGTAATTGAACCGGCAACGGGGTTATGAGCGTTAGAATTTAAATTAAAAACATCTCTTATTGTTGCCTCAGCGTTGACATATCGGTGATCATCCCCCGGATAATCACTTTTACAACGCCCTTCAACCCACTGCCGATTCCAAACCCAACAAGTTAAATGATCATAATAGGTTCGAGTATTATTTACGACTCTACTGGTATAAAAATCAAACCCAACAACCGCCAACTTATTACGTTTTTCTGAATTAACATTATATCCATTAAATGTTTCTAATTCGGTTGATATATCAGATATAATATCTTTTAAATCAAGAAACTTCCTTTTTGAACCGCCATCCCAAAACTCATACATAGATGCTGAAAAATCAGCAACTAAGACAACATCCACTGTTTCAGAGTGATATTTTCTAGTGATAGACGCATCAGAAACCTGATAATTTTTACCAAATCCAATAATGGCCTCATTGCCGGGAAACCAAGTGGGTTGAGTGATACTTGCGGTAACACGATATTCAAAAAATCGTCGTTCTTGATCACGGCAGTTTTGGTTATCTTCACAATTCAATTTTTGGATTTCAATATCTTTATCTTCTATTTTTGCTAATGGAAAATAATACTGAACATAGCTTTTGGCTAACGTTTTATCATCAGAACCTTGCCCTGCAACCGCAAGGCTGGCTACTTCAACCGCTTCAAGTAATCGAGCTTTATCTTGTATTGCACGAGCACCATCAGTACCTAATGTAAATACACCAAACAAAACAGGAATAAAAAGAGCAAATAAAATTGCCGCATGACCAGATTGTTTATTAAGATTGTGATTCATCGTTATCTCCCCATCGTTATCGATCGGCTAGAAACTCGGGAAAAATCTTGTCCAATTAAGTCACCAAACCAACTCTCGGTGTCATAACAAAGTGTGACTTGGTATAAAGTTGCATGTCGACCAAACGTTGTGACAAAATCGAGAGACGAGTCAGGATGTTGACTTTCACAATCGATCCCTCGGTGGTAAGGCAAAACAACATCCACCCCATTACGAACAATATCTAATTGAAAACCAAATTTTTTATCATCAAAGCTTCCCGACGTTCGATGTAACGAGCGACGAATAATATCGTAAATAGTATCAACTTCTGTTTCTCCCACCGAAAAGTTATCAGCGCCTGCCAATTCAGTTCTTTCTTTAATAATACTGACCGCAGAATAAGACATGCGATCTAACTTTCCTTTATAGGCAAGCTTTACGACTATATCCGCACTGAACACTAATAGCAGAGCAAAGAATACTCCGATAATAGCAAATTCCACGGTAAAGTTACCAAGTTGATTATTGCGCGAATGTTTCACGTTGATATTCCTGAATCACAATAGCTTCACGGGCGAAAAGTGTTTCGCTACTTAAAAAGAAATTAAAAATAGGTTGGTAGTCATAACTAATATGATAAACCGCAATCGCCATATCTTTAGGGTCATTGCAATTAAATGCATCTCCCGTTTCCCCTAAACAGCGTGTTTCATAAGAATGTAAGTCATCTAAATGTTTAACAAATTGCACTTTTGCTTGAAATTTATTTGCATCAACAACATAGCGCCACAAACTATTTTCTTCACTCAATAATTTATTAAATTCGGCGACATAATTAATACCATCTGTTTTTTTAGCTTCTCTTGCTGCTTTAGCTATTGCAAGATCACCCAAGCTAGAAATATAAGACATAAAACTCATTTCTACCCAAGCCATACACATCAACCAAAAGGCAAAAAAACCGCCAACAAACTCGATTGTTGCCACCCCTTTTTGCGAGAAACGTGCATCATTGTTCATATTTTTCTCCTGATGATGGACTGGTCTTTTTTGCTTTTAGTTCATCAGGTGCTACGGTATCACTATCTAAAACTATTTTAGCATCAGCCTGATCGGCAAAGTTAATGTTAGAGGCTAAATTTAAACTTCTTAATGATTGATATAATTTAACAATTTCATCTTGACTATATTGGTCAGCATAAAAAACCAATAAATGGTTTAAACTACCTTTTTTGGCCATAATAATAGCTAAGTTTGCTTTCACCTGCTCATCCGCTTGTTCATTCATATATATAGGTAATAAACGAGCCGCAGCGCTATCATAATCGCCTTCTAACATATCAATTAACGCTAAATTATTTTTGATAGTAATATCATCAAACATTAATTCTCTAGCTTGAGTAAACAGTGCCCTTGACTGTACTAAATCACCCTGTTGAGCATAAATAATAGCGAGTAGGTTAATCACCTTAGCATCCATTGGGCTTTTATCTCGTGCGAGATGAAGAGAATGTTTCGCCTCTTCTATTTTCCCTAAACGAAATAACGCTAGTCCTTGTAAATAAAAGACTTGCCCTGTATTCGATTTATGGTTGATTAAAGGGGCCAAGGTAAATAATGCCGATTCAGCATCTTGATAATTTAAATAGACTTCAGCCAACTTTAGTCGTGTTTCACTTTCTTCCCCCTGCTTCAATTGCCTTTTATAAAGCTCAATCAGGGCTGAATAATTCGATGTTTTTGTATAAATCTGTTCTTGATCAACAGAAGTTAGATCTAAGTTTCCACTCACTACTTCACCTTGAGTTCCAGCCGTCGTAACACAACCGGAAAGTATGATGACAAAAAGAAACATCACGATTTTTTTATGCATTAGCCATCATCCTCATTATACCTGGAGCAGCGATTAAAATAACAATAGGTACCATGATAAAAATAATCAAAGGGATCGACATTTTCGCAGCTAACTTGCCAATTTTTTCTTCAATTTGTAGCATTTGTACCTCACGAATATCAGCTGATAACGTCGTTAGTACGCTGTATATTGAGCTGCCATACTGCAAACTTTGTTTTAATGTCATCACAAAGCTACGCATTTCATTCGAGGGAACTCGTTGATAAAGTTCATCAAGAGCTTGCTCTAAACCAACTAAACGCGCGCGATCATCTGTTTTTACCAGCAAGTAGCTAATATCTTTATCAAACCCTTTCATCTCCTTCGCTAAATAACTGATGGATGATTCAATCGTCATCCCGGTTTGAACACATACCGCCATTAAGTCTAATAAATAAGGTAATTTAGCAGAAATTTTGTAGCTCAATTGCTTGGCGCGTATCGCTAAATAGCTATCGGGTAAAATTAGACTAATGACTAACCAAATTGCCACGCTAATAAATAAACTATGGCCAGTCCAATGAAAACGTAGCGATAAGGCATAACAAGCAAGACAGCCCAATAACAACAGAGTATATTTTATCGGCATAAAATAAGTAGCAAGTTTCGGATTATAAAATCCAGCGGCTAAAAATTTCTGTTGGACTTGTTGCTTATCAGATGAGAAAAGACTATTAAGTAAACGAGAGAGCTGATCAACCCATGTCGATTTAACTTTCTTTTGCTCATGATAATGAAAGTCTTGCCATAACTGCTTCTTACGCTCACTACGTAAAGAGGCAATTAACAAAACGGTACCAATCATAATGGCGATAATTGAAAACAGGCTACCGATTGAAGTATGTAACCAATAAAAAATACTATCGAACACTTTTCATTAGCCCCCATACAATGGCAATACCAATCGCCTCACTGATCAACACATAATAGAGAATAGGTCGGCCACCGGGATCAAACATGACAAACTCATAATTCTCTGGGCTCAGGTACTGCAAAATAAATAAGAAGAAGAAAGGAATCGCGGCAACAATTTTTGCAGAAGTACGCGCTTCTGAAGTCAGAGCATATTTTTTCTTTTCAATCGAGCGAGCATTAAAAAGTAGTCGATTTAAGCGTAGAATAATTTCTTTTAATTGTCCTCCGCGCTGCATATTAGCCCGTAGAGTAATGACAAAAAAATGAAACGAAGGATAAGGAAACCGTAAGCAAGCTTTACGAAACACATCATCTGGTGATTCGCCTAACTGTAATCGCTTGCCCATAATTTTAAACTCTTTACCGACTTCATTGTTGAGTGTGTTCCCTACATACATAATGGCATGAGTAATACTTTCCCCTGCCGAAACCGCACTGCTAAGCATGTTAAGTGCATCTGGAAAACTTTCTTCAAACTGATTTTTTTCGCGTTTTTTTAGCCAAAAATAAGCGAACGCTAACCCAGATAGTACTGTAATTACGACAACTAGCATCACTGAACCACGAACAAAACGTTGGTTAAACTCCATCCCTAAAAAAATCAAGAGGCAGAGATAACTCACTACTTTTATGACAGCAAGTTTACCAAGTTGCTTATTCAGATTACGCCAGCCTTGGGTTGCTCTGTCTGTCCATGTTCGATCAGAAAGCGATTTTATATCAATTGCTTGCTGCTCAGAGGTCATAGAATCAACATAAACCGTTCGGCTAAACTGGTCTAAGTAATCATAACGTTCACGAGTGCGCTTGCGCTTTGCAAACCACAACAAAACCACTCCAATCAAAATCAGCAAGATGGCTATCATGCTCGCTTCTCTCCCACCTCACGAAAGGCTTTGGCCAAGTTCTCTTCTAACCCGAAAAAACGCGCTTTTTCATATAAAACAGATCGTTGCATTAAGCCTGAAGTGATGAAACTGCCGTTTACTTTGCCATCTTCACTTTGACGAAGGTTGGGTTGAAAACGAAAAATCTCTTCTAAGACGACACTTGAACCCTCTAGCCCCATGACCTCAGTAATGCTCATGACTTTTCGGCTACCATCATGCAGCCGATTAATCTGGATAATGAGGTCAACAGCACTGACGATAGTGCGACGAATCGCTTCGAGTGGTAAATTGCTGGTTGCCATCATCACCATCGATTCTACCCGCGCTAAAGCATCTCGTGGGGTATTGGCGTGCAGTGTAGACATCGACCCGTCGTGCCCTGTGTTCATGGCTTGTAGCATTTCAAATGCCTCAGCGCCACGACACTCGCCAACAATGATGCGATCTGGTCGCATCCGTAGCGAGTTAATGACTAAGTCTCGCTGGTTAACTAACCCAGTATTTTCAATGCCTGCTGTGCGGGTTTCTAAGCGCACAACATGAGGTTGCTGTAAGCGCAATTCCGCTGCATCTTCAATGGTAATAATACGTTCGTTTTCAGAAATAAACTGAGATAACGCATTTAGCATCGTCGTTTTCCCCGAGCCAGTCCCTCCTGAAATTAAAATATTTAATCGGCAGCGAGCTGCAACCATTAATACCTGAGCCATTTCAGGGCTCATCGCTCCAAACTCGCATAATTTGCTAAGGTCTATACTTTGCTTTTTAAACTTACGGATGGAAATGGCAGTGCCATCAATGGCTATCGGCGGAATCACTATATTAACTCGGCTTCCGTCCTGTAAGCGTGCATCACAAGTTGGGGACGACTCATCCACCCGTCGACCAACACGTGCAGCAATTCGTTTTGCTATATCTAGTAATTGTCTTTCATCAATAAAATCTATGTGGGCTTTTTCAACCAATCCACCACGCTCAATAAAAATATTTTCATGGCCATTGATCATAATATCGCTAATGGATTCATCGTCCATTAACGCTTGTAGGGGCCCTAACCCAACAAGCTCATCCACCAAGTTTTTCACAAATTCTTGACGGATCACTTTTGGTACCGTTAACCGTTCACGCTCAATCAATAATTCAACCGCACCATCAAGCTGCTTGGCGAGCTGCTCTTTACTCATCTGCGCGATGGCTTCGGGCTCCAACGCATCAAAAATTTGTTTGCGTAGTCCGACATAAATTGCTTTTGCGCCGATCATGATTTTTTCAACCATTGCTGAATTTGTTGTAATAAGCTTCCCTTGGCTTGAACAAGCGTTTCGCCTAATAATAAGCAAGTCAATTGTTTCAACGGCTCAGCCGCTTTCAATTTGGATGCAACAACACGTTTATCTTCTAAAATGGTGGTATTAATTGCTTCACAGTAAGGGATTTCTACATCGATCGGCTGCTTAAGAATGGTTTCTGCTTCTTGCCTTCCTGCCGTTGCTAACTTGCTGGCAACCGTATGATTAAGAACCGTAATTAAGCGTAGCGCAGGGTTACTATTGAGTTTATGCACTCGCTCTTTCAAACGTGCAGCCTCTCGCACTGAAGAAACGGTCGGATCAATCACCAACACCACCATGTCTGCATGAGCAAGAAATTTATCGGCTTCTAAGCTAAATCCAACCGAAGAGGAAAGGTCTTCTAAGATAAAGTTAACCTCTTCTGAAAGCTGATCCACCACAACATTGGAGTAATCCAGCAAAGATAAGGTATCTAACTGTTCCGACGTGATAGCCAACATAGACAACATCGGATTCTGTTTGTGTAATAAACTTTGTGCAGAAGCACTGTCTAATGACGAAGCAAGTGAACCTTTTTGGATTTTCCGTTTTTCTAATTTACGAATCCCCATCAAGATATCTAAGTTACCGCCGTAGTAATTTTGATCCACAATCAAACACGAGGTTTTACGAGCGCTACTCAACTGGTACGCCACTTCCGCAGTAATCAAACTGGCTCCTACGCCACCTTTTGTCCCTAAGATGCTAATGTATTTGGCTCGACGTTTTTTTCCAGGGCCTCGGTGGCTACTACGCTGTCGGTTATCATAAACACTACGGACAAAATCGATAAACTCTTGCTTGCTGACCGGCCAAAAAACATAATAAAAACCCATCGCTTTTAAATTACGAATGGTCGAAATTGCATCTTCACTGCCCACCACAATAACTGAAGCATGGTTAGGCAATAAGTGGCTAATTCGCTCTGCATCAGCGCTAACATCTCGGCTATTATTTAGCTCAACAATCACGATCTCAATATCTGACTGACGCACATGTTCAGCGATTTGATCATCTTGGTTTTTCGCCATTGCTGGAGGAATAATGCCTTCAAATCGAAAGGCTTCTTGCACCAATTCTTGACATTCAGCGGTTTGATAAAACAGCACCGAGGTGATTTTTTGCTGCTCTATGGTTTCAGTTTGCTGCTTTTTACTGAGTAAATCGACTAAATCAAACATTATTTAGCGACTCCCGTGCTGAAGGTGACTTTCTGACTGGAGCATTTTTTGGGGATTAACCATCGACTGCCAGCGTGAACTTTCTATAAAACATCCGGTTCCTTCTTGACCAAAACGACTCACCTGAGCATAGGGACAGACCGGAACAACCACTTTATGTGCTAGAATGTCTACTTTAAAATCAAAATGTTGTCCAAAACTATTAGAAGATTTTTCGAGACGTAACTGCTCAGAAGCCACCCCTAAACTACGTAACTTCTGCCGAGTTTTTATTGCAAAACGTTCGCCATCAGGAGTACGCCAATATAGAACGATTTGCTGCGTCACCAATGCGGCATGCTGTTCATGTAAAAAATCGTCTAATCGCGTTTGTGCCTTCGCAAGCTGCTGACGGTTGGTTTGTAAAGCCAGTGAGGTAAGCACAGGATAGACCTCTATTGCAGGGCCAGATTGATCCGGGCGACCAGAACTACAACCGATAAGAACCCATAAGAGTCCAAACATTACCATTGATTTTTTCATTGCTTAAACCCTCCCGTGGCGAGAATTTGCTGGCTCAACTGCTGTTCTACTGGGCTTTTTTCCGGGTCTAGAGCAAAGAAACGCTCTAACGTTGAAGTACGCTGCATACTCGGTAACTGAATGCCAGATGGTTGAATGGGTTGAACTAAATTGACTGTGGCAATGATGACTAATTCAGTTTTGTTACGGCTGGTTTCGGTATGACGAAATAATGCACCCAGGATAGGAATATCGCCGATAAAAGGAATTTTTCTCAATAATTCGCTCTCTTCTTTATTGAGTAACCCCCCCAAAACAAAACTTTGTCCATCGCCTAATTCAACGGTGGTTCTTGCGCGACGAGTTTTTAAGGCAGGTAAATTGTAAGTATCATTGGCGTATTGAGTATCTAGCGAACTGACTTCGGGCATCAGTGAGAGGCGAATTTTATCGTCACGTTGTACTTTCGCCATCATCTCTAATCGGACACCAAACTCTTTATAAAGAACATTCGTACCACCATCAACGATAGTAACGACCGGTAATTCTCCCCCCACTAAAAAACTGGCGGTTTCTCCTGAAATAACCGATAAATTAGGCTCGGCTAACACTTGCCCAACGGTATCATCTCCTATAGCACTGATCAGTGTCATGATGTCAGTGCTGCTAAATTGCCTGAGCGGATTGACAAAAATCCCACTATTTTGCCCACTGCTTCCAAGCTGAATGCCGAATTTCTCCATAAACGATTGAGAAACTTCAGCAATCGATAATTTCACATTCACCTGCTTTGTACTGGCTACTTCAATATTATTTACCACCCCTTCAAAGCGACGACGCTGCATAAACTCCATTTTGTAACTGTTATCACCGAGTTTCCATTCCACATCACTATCAATAGAATTTTTTCCCAATAACTCCCCAACCAACAGGTTGATTTCATCACGTTCTTTTTCGCTTGCGACCATACCACTGAGCACCACCTGTTCACCTAAATTGTAAACCGTGACTTCCGCATGTGGATACTTCATTTGAATTTGCTGTTGAATATGCACCATACTTTTATTGACCACTAATCGTCGGCTAGTTAGTGTTTGGCTGTTTTCACCAAAAACGATCAGATTTGCATTACCCACTTGTTTGCCAAAAACAACCACCGTATGTCGATCAATGACTTGATAATCAGCCACGTTAGGATCGGAAATAAAAATCGATTGGATTTCACCTTCCGTCCTTAAGGTTTGCGCATCACCTTCCGCTAAGTTAAGCATTCGTTGTGCATTGACAGGTAAACTCAGCACGCCCAATAGAATGAAAAGTAATAAAGAAAAATAGCGATGAATCATAATCCGTTCCTTAGCGTACCGTGGCTTTATCTGCCCGATATTCTTGTATGGCTTTGTAGTCATTGAGTACATCACCCGCATTGGCCGAAAGCTCACTCGCTTTACGATGACCACTAGAGAGGTGGATCTCTAACTGTGCAATATGCCGAGCAATGGTTAAGGTGGCCACTTGTTTACGGGTCAACTCTAAAATGACACTGGCCTGTGACGTTGTTGCTTGCTCGCGTCCTTTTCCTTCTATGAGTTGCTGTTGGTTCACTTGCAACACTTTGACTCCCATCAAAACCGGAGCTAAGGAGACCGTTTCAAAACTGCGCACAGTTTGATCATTAGCTAAATTCTGTTTTAAGGAAGCAAGCGCTAAAACATCGACCAAGGATCCCGGTCGAATCACGCCACCAATGACCGATTCCGCTTTTACCTGCAGAGGAAAAGGAACATGATCTGGCGTTAAAATAAGATCGATATAGCCAGCTTGATTAGGCCGTAATAGCATTTCTGGCCACACCACCCCTCCTTGAGCCAAGGGCTGGTTAATCCGCATCTCTGGCGCGAAATCTATCGTGATATCTTGGTTGACTCCCAACGCGAGCGCTTGACGCTCATCCATTGAACGTAGTTCAAGATCCGCTCGAGTAATGGGTTGTCCTTTTTCTAATGGATGACGAGCAAGCCAAACTTGCCACTGTTTCACAGGCAATGGGGGGGGCTCTACAGCGAGAGTAGACGGAGTGGGCGGAGGCGTGGCTGGAGCAAATAATCCATAGCCACCAACGGCTATCGCAAGGAGAGCCAATGCAATTAAAAGCTTGGAATTCATTTCACCGTCCCAAGTGAGAGAAAATTATTTATAAAGAGGAGAGATAAATGGCACAACCACCAACTAAACTGATCGGCACTCCATAAGGAATGCCTTTTTGGCATACAACCGTTAAATCAGTACACAGACCATAAAGCAAGTAGCCGAGAGCCATAATTCCACCTATCACTGTGATACCAACTATGGTTAATGGTAGATAATCTGGATGAATACCTAAACTAAGGACTGCCAACAGTTTAGTATCTCCCGCAGCCAATAACCGAAAGTAAAACAACACACACCCTACAGCTAATATAACTAGAGTATAGGGTAAAATTGACCAGTTAGGCTGGGTCAACCAGCCTAAAAGTATTACCACGGTCAATGCCTGTAAATAATGGTGGTGAATCGTTCGCTGACAAAAATCTCCAATTACTATCAGAATTAAAATAATCAGAGTAACCAGCAATAACATTGTCACAGTTTATTCAGCATTATTTATGTTTGTTGTTATTTTTGTAAATGCCGCTTTCAGTGATCCTTGCAGTGAATCTGGGCCATCACCACTAAATACAGCTAACACAATCGCAGAAATTGCCACACCAATAATCGCGTATTCAATCGCGGTAACACCGCGTTGATCGTGAGCAAAAGAGTCCAACAGTAAGCGAGATTTAATATATAATTTTGTCAACATGGAATTTTCCTTTTTTTATCATATAAACGAAAATTTGGAACAATATCACCAAATTTCATTTCAATAGGGTAAGTTTAGTATTCAAAACTTGCATGTCCATCGAAAATTACATCAAAGTTATTGATTTAAATCTTTAATCTCAACCATGAGACAAAACAGAGCATTAACTCTAATTTAACTTATCATTCGCTTGATATAATCAGCAAATATAATGATATAAATCACATTAATGGTGGAGCTATTACATTTATTGCATTAGTTCACAATGAGACGAATTTACTGAGAATTGACTAAAAAATATCAAGGATGCTAGAAAAACACTGAAACAATACGAATAACAAGAGGAAAATATTACTATTTACATTGTCCCTAACCTATATGGCTAGGGACATAAAGGGCGATACCCAAACCATTTGGAATTGCAGTTAGGCGGCAAGTAAGTGACAAATTTGTCTGGAACAAACTTGAACAGCCGTAGACTAGCCTTTGATGAGAACCACAGATGGCTCTCATCATCCCCATAAGCATAGACAGGCGATGTGGTTGGGGTGAACGAACGTAGCCGACACCCCTGCAGCTTCAAGTAGGAAGGTATATTGGTTAATTACAAATTAACCTGCAGGCAAGAGACCGCATGTTGATCGTCGCCTTGAATGCTGGGCCGAATTTGCGCACAGGCGTCATTCGCTTGCGGACAACGAGTACGGAAAACACAACCTGAAGGCGGGTTAATCGGTGAGGGTAAATCCCCTTCCAACATTTGAATGGTTTTACTGCGTTCAATTTTAGGATCAGGAATGGGTACGGCTGACATTAATGCTTTAGTGTAAGGATGCAAAGGATTAGCAAACAAGGCTTCCGCTACTCCGAGTTCTACCGCGTTGCCTAAATACATCACCAAAACACGATCAGAAATGTGCTTCACCACGGAAAGATCATGCGCAATAAAAACCAGTGACAAGCCTAACTCTTGTTGTAGATCTTTTAATAAATTGACCACCTGAGCTTGAATTGATACATCCAATGCAGAGACGGGTTCATCACAAATGATCATTTTAGGGTTTAAAATCAATGCTCGTGCAATGCCAATTCGTTGGCATTGGCCGCCGGAGAATTCATGTGGATAGCGGTTAATGACATTGGGCAGTAGGCCTACTTTGGCCATCATTTCCTTGACACGATCTTTGACTTCTTGCTTAGACAGCTCGGGATAAAATGTCTGTAAAGGCTCAGCAATAATGTCTCCAACCGTCATCCTTGGGTTGAGTGAGGCAAGCGGATCTTGGAAGATCATTTGAATGTCTTTTCGGGTCTGACGGCGCTTAACGGCATTTAAGCGAGTCAGATCTTGTCCTAACCAAACAACCTCGCCAGCGGTTGCCTCGACCAAGCCGATAATCGCTCGCGCGAAGGTTGATTTACCACAACCAGATTCACCGACCACACCTAAGGTTTCACCTTCATATAAACGAACGTTTACCCCATCAACGGCTTTTAAAGTCGCCGGCTTACTCCAAGGCCACGCTGATTTGGCGGCGATAGAAAAATGGACTTTTAAGTCTTTAATATCTAATAAGAGTGATTTTTGATTGCTCATTTAGTCCAAGCCTCCCAATCAGAAAAACAGGCACGCTGACGTCCATCTGCAAACGGTGTCAAGATCGGCGCTTCACGCATACATCGGTCCATCACTCGATGGCAGCGTTCTTGATACGGGCAGCCTGTCGGTAGGTGCAGTAAGTTAGGCGGATTACCCGGTATGGTCGGTAGTACATCGCCTTCGGTATCTAACCGAGGAATGGCCTTAAGTAATCCTTCGGCATAAGGATGGCTAGGGCGATAAAAAATATCATCAACGGATCCATACTCCATTGTTCTTCCGGCATACATCACTAATACTTTGTCACAAGAGCCTGCGACCACCCCTAAATCATGAGTAATCATAATGATCGCGGTGTTAAACTCTTTTTTCAGTTCATTGAGCAAGTCCATGATCTGTGCCTGGACGGTCACATCCAAAGCGGTCGTTGGTTCATCGGCAATCAATAATTTAGGGCGACAAAGCAGCGCCATCGCAATCATTACTCGTTGACGCATACCACCTGAAAACTCATGCGGGTACATGGTAATCCGTTTACGTGCTTCAGGAATTTTTACTGCTTCAAGCATGCGGACTGATTCTTCAAATGCTTGCGCTTTACTCATTCCCTTATGTAGCATCAAGACTTCCATCAGTTGGTCGCTGACCTTCATATAAGGGTTCAACGAAGTCATTGGATCTTGAAAAATCATGGCAATTTGCTCGGCGCGCACTCTGTTCAGCTCACGCTCGGGTAAATTGAGAATTTCTTTTCCCTCAAATTTAGCGCTGCCTGAGATTCGACCATTTTTAGCCAGCAACCCCATAATGGCAAATACCGTCTGCGATTTTCCTGAACCGGACTCACCCACAATGCCTAATGTTTCTCCTTGTGTCAGAGAAAAGTTTAAATCATTGACCGCAGTGACGGTGCCATCTTGGGTGGTAAACTCCACCCGCAGATCTTTGACATCTAATAAACTCATTATTCTTTCCTTACCATCTAATTCCTGTGGGGTTATCTGTCTTTTGGATCCAGCGCATCGCGTAAACCGTCGCCGACATAATTAAAACAAAAGAGAGTGACCACCATAAATGCGGCAGGAAACGCCAGTTGCCAAATAGCAATTTCCATGGTTTGCGCGCCTTCTTGTAACAACGCGCCCCAACTGGTCATCGGTTCCTGTACGCCAAGACCAAGGAAAGAGAGGAAGGATTCGGTCAAAATCATACTGGGGATCAGCAAGGTTGAATAAACCGCCACTATCCCTAATACATTAGGTACAATATGCCGAGTAATGATCCGCCATTGGCTCACCCCACACACATGCGCCGCCTCGATGAATTCTTTGCTCCGCAGGCTTAACGTCTGGCCTCGCACAATACGCGCCATATCCAGCCACGCAATGGCACCAATCGCCACAAAAATCAAAATAATATTACGGCCAAAAAAGGTCACCAAAACAATGACTAAAAACATAAAGGGCACAGCATAAAGAATTTCTAAAATACGCATCATCACCCGATCGACTTTGCCACCAATGAAGCCAGACGTTGCACCATACAAAGTACCAATCAATACGGCAACAAACGCGCCCATCACCCCAACCATCAATGAGATACGACCACCGATTAAGGTACGGACATAGATGTCGCGTCCAAGGCTGTCGGTGCCAAACCAATGCTCGGCATTAGGAGCAACATGCATGGCATACCAATCGGTATCATCAAATGCATAAGGGGCCATCATGGGTAAAATAATCACCGCTAAAATCATTAAGGATAAAATGACCAAACTGACCATTGCAGCTTTGTTACGCATAAACCGATAACGCGCATCTTGCCATAAACTGCGGCCTTCTATTTCTAAATTCTCAGAAAATGTTTCAATCGCCGCGACATTATCTTTTTTTATTAACATTGCTCTATTTCCCTGTCGTTTAATAGCGAATTTTCGGATCAATCATGGCGAGTAAAATGTCTACAATGGCATTGAACAAAATAAACAGGAAACCGATTAAAATCGTTACCCCCATCACCAATGAATAATCTCGGTTAAACGCAGCGTTGACGAAGAGTTTGCCGATACCTGGTAAGCCAAAAATCGTTTCGATCACCACTGAACCGGTGATAATACCGACAAAAGCAGGCCCCATATAAGATACCACGGGTAAAAGCGCGGGTTTCAATGCATGTTTCACTACAATGTACCGGTAACTCAACCCTTTGGCTCGCGCTGTGCGAATAAAATTACTGTTAAGTGTCTCAATCATGGAACCACGGGTTATCCGTGCAAAGGTGGCAACATACAGTAAAGACATCCCTATAACGGGAAGCACTAAGTATTTCGCGCTGCCATCCATCCATCCGCCCGCCGGAAATAAATTCCAGTGTAGAGAAAATAGATAAATCAGGGCTGGGGCTAACACGAATGAGGGCATCACCACCCCTAACATCGCCGTCGACATAATGGTGTAATCGATCCAAGTGTTATGTTTTAAGGCGGCGATAGTTCCCACACTGACCCCCATAATGAGGGTAAAGATAAACGCGACCAATCCTACTTTTGCCGAAACAGGTAAAGCAACAGCAATGAGTTCATTCACCGAATAATCTAAATATTTAAAAGAGGGGCCAAAATCCCCTTGTAATACATTTACGAGGTAGGTGGTGTATTGTTCAAAGACGGGTTTATCTAAGCCATATTTAGCTTCAATATTAGCCATAACTTCAGGCGGAAGTGAACGCTCACTAGAAAACGGATTTCCTGGTGCAAAGCGCATAAGAAAGAAAGATATCGTGATCAACACCAACATGGTCGGAATTGCTTCAAATACCCTTTTTGCGATGAATTTAAACATAAACTCACTCTTGCTGTCTGTGACAATTGAAAACAGGTAGACGCTGTATGCGCAAGCACATACAGTGTCTCAATCGTTATTTCGTGGTTACCAACAAAATTACTCAGCTTTGATATAAAGATCTTTCGAGTAAATTTTTTCTTCTGGGTTATTGGACGGGAAACCACCCACTTTAGGCGAAAGTAACCGAGATTTCACATATTGATAGATAGGTGCAATCGGCATTTCTTTGGCGATCAGTGCTTCGGCCTGAGCATAGTTCTCTTGTCGTTCTGACTCAGAAGTCGATGTTAAGGCTTTCATGATGATGGCGTCATAATCGGTATTGCCCCAATGTTGACCACCCGTTGTGTTATTGCTCATCATCAAAGTTAAGAACGAAGAAGCTTCATTGTAATCACCACACCAACCAGCACGTGCTACTTCAAAATCGCCTTGATCTTTTGAAGAGAGATAAGTTTTCCACTCTTGGTTTTCAAGCGTCACATCAAGCCCCAGTGTTTTCTTCCACATTGAACCTAGTGCGACAGCGATTTTTTTATGGTTTTCTGAAGTGTTATACAGCAAGCTAAATTTCAAAGGGTTTCCTTTCCCGTAGCCAGCTTCTTTCAGTAGGCGTGCCGCTTCTGCGTTACGCTCTTTTTGGCTCATTTTTCCGTAAGCAGGGTATTCTGGATGGAAACCGGCAGTAATTTCAGGGGTTAAGAAATAAGCAGGTTTTTCGCCTTGAGCCATAATAGCATCAGTGACAATGTTACGGTCAATAGCGTAGGAAATCGCTTTACGTACACGAACATCATCAAATGGCTTTTTCTTGGTATTAAATGAATAATAATAAGTACATAAATTACCTACCACAGAAACCGATTCCGGATACTCTTTTTTCAGCCGGCGGAAGTGTTCAATAGGCAATTCATAAGTAATATCAATTTCACCCGCTAAAAAGCGGTTCATCTCTGCGACTTGGTTTTCAATCGGAAGAAAAGTCACTTTATTGATTACGGTATGGGCATTATCCCAATATTGTTCGTTACGAGTCAGAACTAGCCGTTCATTCACCACCCAACGATTAACCACATACGCTCCATTACCAACAAAATGCTCTGGCTTAGTCCAGTTGTCACCATATGTCTCAATGGTTTTTTGGTGAACTGGCGTCATTGTGGTGTGCCCGGTCATCATGACAAAATAAGGCACCGCCTTTTCAAGTTCCACGACTAAGGTATGATCATCCAACGCCTTTACCGCAAGTGTACTTTTGTCTTTTTTTCCTGCGACAATTTCTTTGGCATTTTTAATTTTGGTGTATTCCATGTACCAAGCATAAGGCGAAGCCGTAGCGGGATCGAGTGCGCGTTGCCAACTATAAACAAAATCTTGTGCGGTGACTGGATCACCATTCGACCATTTTGCTTCTTTTCGTAAATGGAAAGTGTACGTTTGGTTATCTGTGGTTTCCCAGGATTCAGCAACGCCAGGAATGACATTACCATCTGCGTCTTGATTGACCAACCCTTCTAACAAATCACGGATAACATGTGACTCGGGAACGCCTTGCGATTTGTGCGGATCAATGGTCGCCACTTCGGTCCCATTGCCTCGCACTATTTCTTGTATCTCTGCTAGTTTTGTTCCGGGAGGGACATTCGCTGCGAAAGCAGTAAAAGAGGTGGTGCCCACTGCTAAACTTGCGCTCAGCAACAAGGTTTGAGTGATTTTATTCTTATTCATCGTCGAAAAACTCCAAGTTTTTATCTTGCATCCATGACTTCACTATTGAGTTTCTAGAACGGCCAGAATAAAGGTCATAAACCAAACTCAATAGAGAACTTGGCACATTAGCAATCATTGAAGTAACTTGCCAATAAAATGTAGCTTGAGCAGATGATATTCTTAATCTACATCAATAATCAGCGTATAACTTCAGTTGAAATTGGCTAAACAAGGATGATCTAATGTCAGCGCAATATCGTTGATAATATATGCCATAATGTCTCGCCCATGCTTAAAATAGAGACCTTAGACATTGATCAAAAAATTAACATTCGAAGCCAAGTGCGTCGAACAAAAAACACCAATCAACGCGTTAATAGCTCGAATCTGTGAAGGCAATCGCTACCTTGCACCAAGATAAATCGGATGCCCCACTTTGCTTCATTCAAAAATAGAATTAAAAATTAATCGGACATAACCAAAGCGCCTATATCAATACATGACTTCTCAAGCAATATTGAAGAGCGGCGGTACTTTGGTTCCAATCACAGGCACTACAGATTGGAACCACTTCAGAGGAAGAGAGAAAGGAGTCGCATTTTACGCGATAGCACGAGTCAAGATTTCCAAAATTTGTGGTCGAAAAATAAAAAAGACCGCGCCCAACAAGCAAAGCCCCGCCCAAACAAAGTCCATCCTAAATGGTTCTTTCATATAGATCAGCGCAAACGGCACAAAAACCGATAAAGTAATCACCTCTTGTAAAATTTTGAGCTGGCCTAAATTGAGCACAGTATAACCAATCCGATTTGCCGGGACTTGAAACAGATATTCAAATAAAGCAATTCCCCAACTCAATAATGCAGCAACAATCCAAGGTTTATGGCCCAGTTCACGTAGATGCGCATACCAAGCAAAGGTCATAAAAATATTGCTGATCAAAAGCAGCCCTATGGTAACCAACATAGGAGGAAGAACGAACATAATGAAAACTCCAATCAAAGAGAAATAGCTGAAGCACAAAACGCGTGCAGTGTGCGCTGAGTCCTGATATTCGTCAATCTACAATTTGAAATTTTCATTAAACTGGGAACGATACCGAAAAGTAAATCAAAAAGCTCGCCATTTTATTCATTTGTTCTTTATTGATCACAATTTGGCAAGTCAAAGACTAGACCCGCTAGCGAAAGACTTTGCAAGATTTTTTCAACCATTACACTAAAGAAAATTCTTGTGGGAGACAGTCAATGAGTAAAGTATGGGTCACAGGCGACGCGGTTGTCGATCTTATTCCTGATGGTGAGCAACACTATTTAAAATGCCCCGGTGGCGCACCCGCTAACGTTGCCGTTGCGATTGCCCGCTTAGGCGGACAGAGTGCTTTTTTTGGTCGAGTTGGGAACGATCCTCTTGGTCGATTTATGCAGCAGACACTCACCAATGAAGGTGTGGATAGCACATATTTGCTGTTGGATGATCAGCAGCGCACCTCTACCGTGGTGGTAGATTTAGATGACACAGGTGAACGCAGTTTTACGTTTATGGTAAAACCCAGTGCCGATCAGTTCTTACAGCCCAATGATATTCCTGAATTTCATCCCGGTGAATGGCTACACGTTTGCTCAATTGCACTCGCCAATGAACCCAGCCGTAGCTCAACCTTTGCCGCGATCGATCGCATCAAACAAGCAGGGGGATACGTCAGTTTTGACCCTAATTTACGTGCAGAGGTCTGGCAAAATCCTTCAGAACTCATTGATGTGGTCATGCAGGCCGTGACCAAAGCCGATGTGGTGAAATTTTCAGAAGAAGAACTCACGCTTCTCACCCAAACAGAGACCATTGATGCAGGGCTCGATGCGCTAAAAGCACTGAATATTCCTCTTGTCGTGATTACTCAAGGAGCAAAAGGCGCATTAGTTGTCACGAATGAATACCAACAATTAGTCACAGGAAAGGTAGTTAAGCCTGTCGATACCACAGGCGCTGGTGATGCTTTTGTGGGAGGGTTATTGTATCAACTTTCCACCAGTAATCCGTGGCACCAAAATTTGGAAGCGGCGATTTTATGGGCGCACGGCTGCGGCGCGTTAGCGACTACGAAAAAAGGGGCGATGACCGCTTTGCCAACCCAGCAAGCTCTACTTGATTTCATTCGTTAACTGCCTCTTTCTTCTCTTTTTTGTTAGCGAGCTTTCTTGTCAAAAGAAGGTTCGCTTTTTGACTTTGAAATAGTGTGATCAAACACAATGCATCAGATCACAAAAAACTGCGATTGTGTGATTACGCTTAAATTTCCCATTAATTTATAGGGATCGTTCCCTATTTATCTTATACAGTTATATCGAACTAAAGATAACGTAAATCTCATTTATATCGAATTGTTCAGGATAAAATGGGTAAAATTGGTCTATTTTTCTACGCTAATTCAACGATCAATCGGGAACGTTTGCAAACTCTTGATTTATCATCCAATTCATGTGGAGAAAAAGCACAATGAAAACGAAAACATTAGCACTAGCCATTGCCTCAACCCTACTCCCAACCTCTGCGGTATGGGCAAATAATGATATTGCGGCGTTGGAAACTCGAATTAATGAGCTGGAATCACGCCTCATGACCACAGAACAAACCGCTCAACAGGCCTTCAATACTGCCTCTCAATTCGAGTTTACTGGCTATGCGCGCGCAGGATTGTTAACCAATGATGACCTTAACGGCGCAACAGGAACAGGGCCTTATATGACCGCGGCCGGCAGTTTAGGAGCCCCCATTGGCCGTTTAGGTCTGGAAGCCGATAAATACTTAGAAGCTAACCTTATCCATAATCGTGTATTGGATGATGGCTCTAAAGCACGCTTTCATATCATGTTGGCCGATAGTGTAGAAACCAATAATGAGTGGACGGCGGATGACAGCCAGTTAAACGTACGCCAAGTCTATGCGGAGCTGTCTAATTTAACCTCTTTTAGTGGTGCATTTGAAAATGCTACGGTTTGGGCGGGTAAGCGTTTTGACCGTGATAACTTTGATATTCATTTCTTTGATTCCGATATTGTCTTCCTTTCGGGTACCGGAGCTGGGGTCTATGATGTTCAACTTGCCGATAACTGGAAAGCCAACTTCTCTCTCTATGGGCGAGATTTTGGAGAGATTGATAGCGCCAACACCAACATCGAAAACTACATAGCGACCATGAATAACCGATTCGGTCCTTTGCAAGTGATGATCAGCGGTATGGTTGCCGCAGATAATAAAGATCAAGCGATAGCCGCCGAGTCAGCGACAAAACGGGCAGAAAACGGGATCCATGCGTTATTTGCTTATCATGGCAGTGATTTCTTTGGCTTTAATGAGGGATCATCTTCAACTGGGTTACTGCTTGGTCAGGGACTTGGCGCAGAGTTAAAAGGTATTGGCTCTAATGGCAATTTAAACGATGATGCTAAAGCACTTCGTCTCTTTAGTTATGGGGTGACCCGCTTTGCTGAAAATTGGCGCTTTGCTCCCGCACTCATGGCGGAATATAGCCAAGATCGCATTAAGAAGGATGATAAATTCAAGTGGGCTTCACTTAACATACGCTTAGCTCAAGAGTTGACAGAAAACTTTGAGATGGTGTACGAAGGGTCATATCAATATATGGACTTAGATAATAGCGTTGAACAAGCCAGTGGCAACTTTTACAAAGCAACTTTAGCGCCAACCTTAAAGTTATCGACCGCATCCGGCTTTTTTGATCGCCCAGAGCTGCGTTTTGCTGTTAGCTATGTGGATTGGAGCCGAGATTTAGATAACTACGCCATTAGCCTTGCCAATGATGCCAGTACAATGGGTAAAGGTGGTGAAACGATGTTTGCTCTCCAAATGGAAACGTGGTTTTAATAGCTCAAGACTTTAAGCATGACAAAGGCCCCTCACAGGATGTGAGGGGCCTTTATATTAAAAAGGTTATTTTAGGTTCACATTAGTAAGGGGCAAAGCCACCGTTCATTGCGCTTAATTGTGCAAATTGTGCACTAACTTCAGCGCCAATCAACGAAATACGGGTAGCATCCATCGCCGTGAAAACACGCCCGGTCATCACCTGTTCCCCTTGGTTAATAAAGATTTCTAATGAGGAATGATCAGCTAAAATCTGCAAATGGACTTCTTCTGACTCTAAAGCGAGTTCACGGACAGTATCTCCTTGACGAATCTCCGTTTGGCTACGATCAAAACGAAGCACCTTGCTGTCAGCATCAAAGGACAACACCACTTTATGCTGCGCATTTTCCATTAAATGTAACTCACCGCCCAACGGTAGGTTCAGGATCAATTCGAAGCTTTTTGTCGCCACATCAACCCCTCGTTCATTTAATGTCAGGGTTTGAACGTTTCTCCGTAACAGCTCAAGCTCAGCAACAGGACGTTGAATGACTTTTCCTTGCTGCCAGCTCAGCTCGCGCAATGCTGTAAATTGGTGTATCCAGCCATTGTCACAGCTTGGGTGATCTATCTCATCAGGGAGCCCCATCCAGCCGCAGAGCACACGTCGTCCATCAGGAGTTTGAGCCGTTTGTGGGGCGTAAAAATCAAACCCTGCATCCAACTGCCAACCTTGTAGAAAATGAAAGTGCCCTTGTTCATCCTGCTCTACAGTAAAGATTCGGTTTTGGTGCTCAATCGTATGATGAGGATTTTCAGAGCGAATCCCTTGAGGGCCAAAAACAATGAAGGCTTGCTCTTCGAGTTCAAACCAATCCGGACATTCCCACATATACCCATAAGGGGCTAATTCTTCACCGTATAAGCGATCAAATTGCCAATCTTGTAAGTTGGGAGAATGGTAAACCGCCAATCGCCCCTGTAATGTCTCGGTCTGCGCACCAAGTAACATCTGCCAACGCCCTTGTTGATACACCACTTTAGGATCACGAATATGCTCAGTAACACCATCTGGTAAAGAGCGAATAACGGGGCCTAGCTTAGTGAAACCGCCTTCAGAGTTAGCTTTGGCAACGCACTGCATGGTCTGCCGTTGTCTATCATGCCCTAATCGTGTATTTCCGGTATAAAACAACCACAGATCGTCACCATCACTAACAGCATGACCAGAAAAAACCCCATGGCTATCAAACCAATCCGATGGCGTCAGGGCAATCGACTGCCATTGCCAATGGATTAAATCTTGGCTTTTAAGCAATACCCAATATTTATCTTTATGCTCACAAGCAAAGGGATGCCACTGATAAAACAGATAATATTCCCCTTGATGGTAAATAAATCCATTTGGATCATTCAATAAACCTTGTGGTGGAGAAATATGCCATTGAGGGCGATAGGGGCATGAAGTGGGCTGAAGGTAAACCGACGCCTGTTCACGTTGCTGCTCTGCTATCTGACGGCCAACCGTTGCTAAGTGTTCATCCGTAATGGTTTCATCACGTACCATCGAAAGTTGCCATTCACCTAGAACCGACTCAGCAACAATGTGATCGGGCAAAGGTTTCACACGCTGAGCATCATGCACAGCAACCGTGATCCGCCCTTTTGGAGCGAGAATACGTAGTATATTGGTGATACCACCAGCGAGATCAATCAACGAATCAAGAGACATATGCTTACCTAACCATTAAATTCGGGAACGTTCCAAAAATATAAAACATCACTCAACTAGGCAAGTTTTTCCGTCGTATAACCAAGTATAGGATAGTTGAATGTGAAGCAGAGCACAGAAACCTCTCTTTGATTGTCAGGATAATTCGCTATCTTGACAACAATGCGAGTGGATGCGACTCATCAACAAGTTTGACGATCAATGTTTTGGAAAGTTAGCACCACTTTGCTCATCTCTAACCCTTGCCCAGAAATACGCTCCAACAGCATTTTCGCCGCATTTTCTCCTGCTTTATCAAAAGCATAGTTAAAGGTAGATAAACTAGGATTACTCACATAGGCCAGCTCATCGTTCCCAACCCCTAGCACTTTTACTTGCTGACCCACGGCAATCCCCTGCTCTTGTAATGCTTTAATCGCTCCTACCGCTAGCCGGTCGGTCGCACAAAATAGCCCATCCAAGTGTGGATAAGCGGCGATTTGCTGCTTAGCTAAGCGATAGCCCGACTCAATCGAAAAGTCACCCCGCACATGAAACAATAACTCTTGTTGATGCAAAGCCAGTGATTGTTCAAGCCCTTGAGAACGTAAAACATCTACCGCCACATCATCACTTTGCACCCCAATAAAGCCGATATTTTGACAACCGGCGGCGACTAAGCGATTACCGGCCTCAAAACCAACACGTTGATCATCATGAACGACACTAGGAATATTATACAGTGAACCATCTTGACCAATTAAGACCACGGGCACCGGAGACTGTTGAATCGCTTTGATCAAAGCGGTATCAAGGTGGGTTGCATAAAAAACAATACCTTCGACGCGTTTTTGATTAAAGATTTGAATATATTCGAGTTCCTTGGCATGCACTTGATGAGTATTAGCCAGTAAAACATGCTTACCCGCCTGCTCAAAAATGGCAGTTAATCCATCCACACCTTGCGCTGTGGCATGGGAAGAGACGCGAGGAACAATCACTCCGATCAGATTGGTTTTTTGTGATTTCAGATCTTTCGCCACTTGATTGACCACATAACCACAATCAGAAACCGCCTTTAATACTTTGATTTTTGTGGACTCTTTGACACCATATTCATTATTGATCACCCGAGATACCGTAGATTTAGATACCCCGGCTAAGCGGGCAACATCATGTAAACTTGCCATTGCGACTCTTTTCCATCATCAGTTTGGGATTGATTGCAAAATTACTTGATAACCATTTTGCTGATAGCGTGATTCTACCCTTGTTTTATGCATTGTTGCTTAAGCTTTTAGCGATCTTCTTCACATATTTTTTGATTTTATTTTGACCATCACAGATTTATTGACAAGAATTAACATTGCAAACGTTCCCGAAATTAAAATTAGCCAAACGAAAGACTATCATACAGACAAGTAACAAGAACCGGGGTGAGTTATGGACTATCCAGTCATAGCAAAACAACTTATGGAACACTTGGGTGGTAAAACAAACATCCAAGCGCTCGCACACTGTGCAACTCGATTACGCCTAGCCGTCAAAGACGAGTCTTTGATTAATGAACAAGCCATTGAAGAACTTGATGGTGTAAAAGGTCAATTTAAAGTCGCAGGTCAATATCAAATTATATTTGGATCTGGCGTCGTTAACCAAGTCTATGCCGAAATGGCAAAACTAACGGGCTTAGCTGAAATGTCCACTAATGATGTGGCTTCAGCCGGTGCGCAAAAACAGAATATAGTACAACGGGCAGTCAAAGGGTTATCGGATATTTTCGTGCCCATTATTCCGGCGATTGTCGCCGGTGGCTTACTGATGGGGTTATATAACGTCCTGACGGCTACAGGATTATTTATCGATGGGAAATCATTAATCGATGCCAATCCGGGCTTGGCTGATTTAGCCAGCATGATCAATACCTTTGCTAATGCTCCTTTTGTTTATTTGCCCGTTCTGTTGGCTTTCTCTGCTTCACGAAAATTTGGCGGTAACCCGTTCCTGGGTGCCGCTCTCGGGATGTTGATGGTACACCCCGACTTACTCAATGGCTGGGGATTTGGCAGTGCTTCCGTTTCTGGTGACATTCCAGTTTGGAACATCCTTGGCTTAGAAATTCAAAAAGTTGGTTATCAAGGTTCGGTTCTGCCTGTTTTAGTCGCGGCCTTTATTCTAGCTAAAATTGAAAATGGTCTGCGCCGTATCGTTCCATCGGTCTTGGACAACTTATTAACGCCGATGCTGGCGATTTTTATCACCGGTTTCCTGACCTTTACGGTGGTTGGCCCTCTTACTCGTGATGTTGGCTTCCTATTGGGTGATGGACTGAACTGGTTGTATGAATCCGCTGGCTTTATCGGTGGCGCACTCTTTGGCTTTATTTATGCGCCATTTGTCATCACAGGCATGCACCACAGTTTTATCGCGATTGAAACCCAACTGCTGGCAGATATTGCCGTAACTGGGGGGACGTTCATCTTCCCAATAGCAGCGATGTCAAACGTAGCTCAAGGGGCCGCCGCTCTTGCGGTAGGCCTCACCACTAAAGAAGTAAAAATGAAGGGTATTGCGATTCCTTCCGGTATCACCGCGTTACTCGGTATTACTGAACCCGCAATGTTTGGGGTTAACTTAAAACTGCGTTATCCTTTTATTGCTGCGATTTGTGGTGCCGCGATTGCCAGTGCCTTTATCACCCTATTCACCGTTAAAGCACACGCACTGGGTGCCGCCGGGTTGCCAGGCATTATCTCTATCAGCCCAGATAAAATTGGTTACTATGTGGTCGGTATGATCATCGCGTTTATCGCCTCTTTTGGTCTTACTCTACTGCTTAGTATGCGTGAAAAAGCGAAACTGGGTGCTCAAGCCAACGCGTAATACGTCCCCCTATAGCGTTTACGCCTTACCCGCTCTAAAGAGCGGGTATTTTTATGGCTTCAAAAAATGAATAGTGACATCTCGCCCATGTAAATATTTCACCGTTTCACACCGCCAGTGATACTGCTTAATAATTCGGTTAGTGAGTTCTAATCCGAGGCCAAACCCTAAATCTTCTATTTTTTGCGGCTATCTTCTCGATTTGAAATCAAAACCTGAGCGTCCTCTTGGCGAATCACCACTTTTCCACATTGGGTATGCTGATATGCATTTCTAATTAAATTACTCAGTACAATTCGGTATAACGTTGCAGGAAGCCGATAAGATTGATGATGTATATTCACCTCTAGCTGCACTTTTTTATTATCAAGCAAATAGCTAAGCTCTTGGCAGATCTGTTCAATTGAGCTTCCTAAGTCAACCTCCACCAGAGGGAGCTCTGTTTCTTTTCCTCGGTTGAGCCACAATAAAGTTTCACACAGATCACTCATTGTTACGCCAGCGCGACAAATACGTTCCAATACTTGTTGACGCTTTTCCGGTGAACTTTGTTTTTCAAGCAGTTTCATCAATAACTCACTATTACTACGAACAACAGCTATCGGTGTTCGTAATTCATGACTTGCATGAGCGAGGAATTTTTGTTCTCGACGAAGCGCACTATCAACTGAAACGAGACTGTTTTTGACCACCTTAGCTAAGCGATTCAGTTCGTTATAATGAAAATCAGGCGCAGGAATCACTAACTGTTCAGGCGTTAATTGTTTTGCCCAAAGTGCTAGCCGCTCGACAGGTTTTGCTACTCGTTGTACTAAAAAATACATACACAAACCAAATAAACCAATACCAAGCACGGCATAACTAATCAGTTGAACAAAATGGGGAATTTCTCCCCAAGGCCGATTTTGTATCAGTTCAGGACGTTGAACATCATCCAACACACGATAAATGTAGAGGGGGTCGCCAGCCGTTTGATCATAACGCATTAAAAACACAGCGCGCTCAGGTGCTGAAAACCAATGCTGATTTTCGATATATTTTACAAATTGCATCGGTTGTTCTAGTGGTTCAAATAACGCGGCAATGTCTGATGGAATGGCTTGCCAATGATGAGCAACGTGAAACCCCATCATCATTTCTGTTTTTTGTCCCGTTAATGCGACCTCTCGACCAATATCCATCATCATCATCCGCATTCCACCATCCAATCCTTGCTCGAAATAGTTTGCCGCTAAATGGGAGAAGCTGACAACCGTGATGCTGGCCATTGCCATCATCACACAGATAAGGAAAATCTTCAGGCTACGGCGTAGTTTCATCGTTATCCTGCTGTTGGATACTGAACCCAAACCCTGGCACCGTCTTAACCATCGTCGGCCATCCCTCTTGGTCTATCTGCTTACGTAGCTTAAACATATGCACTTTTAGGCTGTTACTGTCTGGCTGTGCTTCTCCCCAGATCATCTGAATAATTTTTTCCCGAGTGACAACAGACGGATATTCTCGCATCAATAATTCCAAAATTTTTATCAAGATCGGTGAGAGCTTCAACTCTTGCCCATAACGGCAGGCTTTACGCAGCGATAAATCGAGTTCGAGTTCACCAATCCGTAGTTTTGTAGCCTGTCCGCTCCGCCGTTTAGACAACACCAACATGCGCACCATGAGCTCTTGCATAGCAAACGGTTTTACTAAGTAATCATCGGCTCCGTGTTGAAAACCTTGCAGCTTATCATCCAAAGTATCACGCGCTGTCAACATCAAAACCGGTGTTTCAATGCCTTGTTCACGAATACGTCGACACACTTCTAAACCTGCAATTTTCGGTAAGTTGAGATCCAGAATAATCACGTCGTATTGATAAGATGTAATCAGGTTATAACCCACTAGACCGTCGGCGGCAAAATCACACTCTATTCCTTCTAATTGCATATAGTCGATCAGTGCCGTCGCAAGATCGAGGTCATCTTCAACCAATAAAACCTTTAGCATGATGCTTTACCTATCACTTTACACGTAACGTTTTTTACTATATCCACGACTCCCTTCTGTATCTCATACTGAATATAGAGTAACACGGGTATTAACAGTAAAGTAATCATCGTAGCGAACATGATGCCATACCCTAATGAAGCCGCCGCAGGTTTTAAAAACTGAGCTTGCATCGATGTTTCGCTCAGCAGAGGAATCAAACCTGAAAATGTGGTAATGGATGTCAAAAGAATTGCACGTAGTCGGCTATTACACGCTTCAATAATGGTATCCAATATGGGTTTCCCTTCTTCTTGTAAACCGTTATAACGGCTGACCAACAGCAAGCTATCATTCACCACCACGCCACTTAAAGCTAAAATACCAAACATAGACAAAATGCTTAAGGTCAACCCATTCACCCAATGGCCTAAAATCGCGCCGACAATACCAAAGGGAATGGCCATCATAATCAGTAAGGGCTGAATGTAAGAGCGCAACGGTATCGCTAGTAAGGCGTAAATGGCGATCATCGCAGCCACAAACATCAATTCCATCGATTGCATGGTTTCCGCTTGTTGCTCAGCTTCTCCGGCAAAATCAACCCGCAAATGAGGGTACTCTTTCTGCCACTGTGCCAAAAATTGTTGCTTAACTTGATTGACAACTTGGCTGGGTGACAACATGGCTTTATCCACAACCGCACTCACATACACCGCTCGTTGATTGTTAATTCGAGTAATGGCTGACGCTTGGTAATCAGAATCAATCATTGCAACCGAACTGAGGGGGATAACCGTGCCGTCACTGCTACGAATATTCGCATTCATGATATCTGCTAAGGTTTGACGTTCTTGTTCCGGATAACGAACACTCACCGTGACTTCATCTTGTTTACGCTGAAATTTTTGGACTTCTCCACCCCCAAAAGAATGCAGAACTTGATCAGCAAGTTGTGCCGTCGTTAACCCCAAAGCTCGTCCTTGTTCGGTTAATGTAAAGCGATACTGTGGTACTCCTGGGCTTAAGTTGCCATCAATGCCGCTGATTCCCGGTATAGTTTGCAGATAAGCTTTCACGGCCTTTCCCGCAGCCGTCACCTGTTCAGCATCGCTGGCTTTTAACTCAATTTTAAAGTTATCAACCATATCCATGCTGGCCAATACTTTGAGTCTTTTAGCGCCTTCCAGCAGACCTATCTGCTCATTCCATATTTTTGTAAACTGATTGGTGTCGTATCCCGGAGAGTGAATGAAGGCGATCGTAACACTGCCTTCGGTATCAGATGAAGCCAATACCTGCAGGCTGGAAATACTGCTTTGTTCAGTAGGTAATCCCAGCTGAGCACGAAGATGGGTATCCGCCCTTTTCGCTGCCTGTTCAATCACTAATAAATTTCGATGAGTTTGCCCAAAGCTGGCATCGTCTAACATCGTGATATCTGCCGAAGCGATATCACGAGGAATATCGGGAAAGAAAGCCATTTTAACCGTTCCAGACATAGGCAATGTCGCAATCACGATCAGTAGGCTAAGAAATAGCAATAATGTTGCGTAACGAAATCGTAAACACAGTTTAATAACAGGCGTGTACATCTGATAATTCAAAAAATTCAATACTGAATCTGCGCTACGCTGAACTCGACTCCAACCACCTTTTGTTGCATTGCGATGAGTATTTAGGTGAGCAAGATGAGACGGTAAAATCAGTTTTGATTCCACCATGGAAAGCAATAGACAGACCGTCACAACCGCAGCAAACTGAGCAAAAATTTGCCCAAGCCCACCTGTCACATTGGATAACGCCATAAATGCAGCAACGGTAGTCAGCACACCAAACACGGTAGGTATTGCGACTTTCATGGCCCCTTTAATCGAGTTATCTAGGCTGTCACCCTCGTTACGCCGAGTGTCATAAATGCTTTCGCCTACCACCACCGCATCATCAACAACAATCCCAAGTGCCATAATAAAACCAAAAGTCGTCATCTCATTGATAGTGAGGTTGGCAAACGAACCTGTCATGAAAAATAGTGAGCCAAAAAAGACAAACGGTAAGCCCGCAGCAACCCAAAAAGCCACTCGAACGTTTAAAAACAGCGCCAGAACAAAAAAGACAAGAATGATGCCTGATATAGCATTTTTCACCAGTAAACTGAGGCGATCATTAATCATCTGGCTTTGATCGTACCAAGTCTCTAAGAAAATCTCTTCTGGCAATAATTGTTGATCTCGCCATTGCTGTACGACTGATTTTGCTTGCTCAGCAATTAGAGTGACATCACCATACTCGTCCATCACGATTTCAATCGACATGCCATTTTGTTGGTTATAACGAGATAATGTGAAGGTGTCTTCATCAAATGTTTCTCGAACAACGGCTATCTCACCCAGTTTAAGTGTTGTACCTTGTGAAGTATTAATAAGAGGTATTTGAGCAAATTCTTCCGCCTCATACCTCTGGTTTGCCACTTTCAGGCGAACCGCTTTATCACGATGACGCAAACTGGTCATAAGAGGTGTCGATGACTCCGCATTCACCTTATCTTCAACGTCAGACAAACTTAGGTTATAACTTTGTAAATTGGCTTCATCAATATCGATAGAAATAACCGGATCAGCGCTCGCTTTGATTTCTAAATCTCGAATGGCAGGTTGTTGCAAAAGATCGGTTTTTAACTCTTGTGCTAACGACTGCAAGGTCGCTCTATCCACGCTACCATAGAGCTGAACCCAAATGGCGTGATCTTGCATACGATCTTTTTCAATGATCGGTTTTTCTGCATCACTGGGGAAATTATTGATCCCATCCACTTTTGTTTTAATGTCTGAGAGTAACGTGTTGAGATTATAATCACTGGTTTTCTCAATAGTGACCGTACTGCCGCCAGCGTTAGAGGTAGAGGTAATCCGTTTTATTCCCGGAACGCTTTCCAATGCCTCTTCAATTTTAATCGCAACTCCCTCTTCCGCTTGCTTGGGGTCGCCGCTGTTATAGGTGACTGAAACCGTCACTCGATCTGGTTCCATACTCGGGAAGGCTTCTCGACGTAACTGGCTGAGTGACAAAACGCCCATCACGATCACCGATAGAAGTAATAAGTTGGCCGCCACTGAATTTCGAGCAAACCAGGCAATAATACCCGATGGAGGAGGTGTCATACTCATAATGCTACCTCACTGATCACTTGCACTAAAGTACCGACTTGGTAACTGCTTAATGGGCGCTGAACAATTTGTACGCTTTCATGGGTAAAGGCTTTAACATACACAAAACCACCCGATTCAAACTGTTTCTCTGCTAGGATGCTGGCTAATTTGCCTTGGCTATCGATGTACCAGATTTCCCCTTGCTGAGAAATGGCTGACTGAGGCAATTTCCAACTCTGTTCGAGGGGAGTGCCCTCCACAATGGCGGTCACAAAGGTTCCCGGATATAACGGAGGTTCGATATCCAAAGGTTGAGCAACCGTTACCACCAATGCACGTTGGCGAGTATTACTGTCAAGGTGTTGCTCAACACGAGTCACATAACCGTTCCATGCCATTTGTCGATAACGCAACTCTACAGACCAGCTCTGTGGGTGACGAGCCAGCTCGGTATTGCTTCGTATCGGTAAATTCAACCATTGCGCTTCTGAAAGTGGAATAACGACTTCGACCACATCGGTACTGTATAAAGTGGCGACTTGTCCACCTTCTTGCAGATAACTGCCAAGTTGAATGTCTCGGCTCACAACTAATCCGTCAAAGGGGGCATAGATCACGGTGTTTTTCAGATCATACTGAGCTTTTGCTAACACTTTCTGTGCATTCGTTAAAGCAGCTTTCGCTTGATCCCGTTGCGGTTGACGAAGAACCAATGGTGAATCAAGCTCCCCAGATAACCCCGACCGCTGCCATTCAAGTTTTGCTTGTTCCCCTTGACGCTCTTCTTCCAAGAAATTTAAGGTGGCCGTTGCTAACTCAGACTGAGCTTCACTCACCGCTTGGTGATATTTTGTTTGATCTAAAGTGGCCAGTACCTCACCTTTTTTTACCCGCTGACCACTTTCAAGGCCCGGCCCTAATGTCAACACTCGTCCAGAAACTTCAGCGGTAATATTGAGTGCATAACGAGGTTTCACTTCACCATACCCTTGAACTTGTGCTGAATAGTGCCCTATGTTTACGTCGACAACGGAAACGGCAACGACGGGATCATGCTCAGGTTGAAGCGTATCATGAAGCAACCCGCTCTCTTTGGGTTCACTCATTTGGGACAGTTGACTATGAGCGTAAGCCATCACTCCCCAAAAAACGGCACATGCCAGTAAAGTGGTTCCGAAAGTGACCTTATTGATCCTCATTTTTAACTCCTAATCCCAATGCTAATCCCAAATCAATCCGGTTACTTAATCGGTTATAAGTGACTTGAGCGAGTTTGATTTCGATATCGTAGGTTTGTTGCTGTATGGTGAGTAGTTCAAGAATGTCTACCAATCCTTTGCGATATTTATCCAGATAATTAGCGCTGCTGCGCTGTGCGCTGTCTAGGGCTAACCTCAAATGCTGTTGCTGACGCTCCAACGCCTGTTCCTGGCCAAAAGCGCTTTCTACTTCATTCACTGCCGTCAATAAGGTTTCCTGATAAGCCCAAAAGACCTGTTCTGTCGTTAAGGCTTCCATCTCTGCTTCCGCTTTAAGTTTTCCACCTTGAAATAGCGGTGCTGTTAACTGGCCTAAAATGCTCCATAAAGGGCTGGTCAGTAAGCTATCGCTTAAGCGGTGATCGCTGTCACTCAATGCCGCACTAAAACTCAGGCTGGGCAACATGGCTTTATATGCCACTTGAGTGGTGTATTGCTGTGCTTCAATGTTGGCATAAGCGGCAATAAGATCAGGCCGACGAGCCAGATCTTGCTCTGGAAAATGAGCCAACGAAAGCAATACCGTGGGAAATTGAGCAGGAATAATAAGAGGGTCTTGGCTTCCTAACTGCCCTAATAGGGTAGTTAAATCTCGGCGAGCTGACGCTAATGTTTCTTGATATTCACCTAATGTCGCTCGAGTAGACTCCATATTGGTTAGTGCGCTATCTCGGTCTTCTAGCCCACCTAAACCTTGACAATAGCGCTCTGTCACCACCTTTTCATTACGTTGCAAAAGTTCTAACCGCTGCGTTTCGATATGAACTTGCTGCTGGTAAAGGTTAATCATCAGCCATTGCCACATAATGCTTGCCGCTAAGGTGTCTTTTGCGGCTTGGTAGTCCGCAGCACGGCTACGCAAGTTGGCGCTAGCCGCTGCTTTACCGTCTGCGATTTTTTGCCAAATATCCAATTCCCAGCTTACACTCAACTCCGTGTTGTATTGAGTATGGTTGTGCTCTTCTTTCTCTCCACTTAAGGTCAACTCTGCACTGGGTAGTTGATCTGCGGCGCTCTGTTGTTTTTGTGCATAAGCAATTTTAAGCGCTAATGCCGTTTGCTGCAGGCTAGGGTTATGTTCCAAAGCACGATCAATCCATTGCTTTAATTCAGGAATATCAATTAATTCCGTAATCGAAACCATATCAATAGCAGGCTCAGTATCAATAACAGACCAAGCCGTAAGTTGCTCAAGGGATTCAGAAACTCGCGCTTGATACGTTTGCTGAGAATGGGTGGCGCAGCCGATTAACCCCGCAATCAATAAACTCACGGCGGATAACCTTAGCCAATGCGATGACATCATAGTGGTGTACTCCTGTTGATGAACCTTAGCGTAAATAAACAGGGGTTAAGAGAGGGTTAACTTAAGAAAAATAACGCCCAGAAATTCTGGGCGTTCATATTCGAGAAAATCAAAAAACTGACGGTGAGATTAGAATTGATAAACCACTTTTAGCTCAATACTCCGCTCTGCGCCATACCCGCAGTTTACGTTGTTCTAACAGCTGTAATACTCTTTATTGAATAGGTTAGCCATCACATCCACGCCGGCACCTTGTAGATTATCGCTCAACCGACCGAGAGCGTACCCTAAAAAGATGTCAACACCCTAGGGTCTGTGGGTCTATTGACTACTGATCCCCTTAAAAAATGATTAATGTACGGCTGACGTATCCACTGCGTGTTTCGGTTTAGGAGCAAACCAGATCATACATCCAGCCACCGCAAAAATAACCGCAATCATCAAAAATAACTGGTTAGTCGCCACCATGACACTCTGGTTTTGTAAGGTCCAGTCCATCGCAGATCGCGCCTGCTCAGTACTCATTCCTGCATTCTGCATCGCTTGGCTCGCCACGCCCGCTTTATCGGTTAAGCCAGATAATTCCGCATGAACATAGCGAGACTCTCGCTCCCAAGATGTATTAATCATTGAGGTGGCAAAGGCACCAGATAAGGTTCGGATAAAATTCATCAACCCTGCTGCCGATTCCATTTCATGCATTTTGACACTGCCTAGCGCAATTGCAGTTAATGGCACAAAAAATAACGGCATCCCAACACCTTGGAAAAACATCGGCCAGCTAATTTGTGAAAACGTCATGTCTACGATGCCAAAACTGCGCATAAAAGTCCAAAAACCCAGCCACATCACCCCAGCAAAAACAAAAGGCCGAGGATCGTATTTCGACGATAAGTTAGCAATAATAGGGGCGAGAAAGACGGCCAATATTCCCATAGTGGCGGTAGCATACCCGGAAATAGTCGCTGTATAACCCATATAGATTTGCAACCACAATGGCGTTAACACTGAGATACTAAAAAAAGCCCCAAAAGCAAGTGACAAAGTCACCATACTCATACTGTAACCTCGGTGTCGAAAAACCTTGAGATCCACAACAGGATTCCGTTCAGTTAATTCCCAAATTAGAAATGCTACAAAGCCGATTGCAGCAACAACCGCTAGAGTAATGATTCGTGAGGATTCAAACCAATCGTGATCTTTCCCTTCATCCAGCATCAATTGCAAAGCGGCCACCCATACCACTAATAGTAATAACCCCACTTTATCAATTTTAGAACGAATGGTTTTGGTCTCATACTTCTGCAACAATTTCCAACAAATCAAAGCAGCACCTATTGCAAAAGGCATTTTCACCATAAAGATATATGGCCAACTAAATTGATCACACAACACACCACCTAAAATTGGCCCCATTATCGGAGCAATCAACGTAGTCATACTCCAAATACCAATGGCAACATGCCCCTTATTTTTCGGGAAAATTCTCATCATTAAGGTTTGTGATAACGGCATAAGAGGGCCTCCGGAAAAACCCAGAAATATCCGAAACATAACTAATGTACTCATGCTATTTGCCATTCCACACAATAGTGAAAAAACACCAAACAGCAGAAAACAAGTTACAAATACTCGGATAGACCCAAAACGTGAAGCTAGCCAGCCCGTTAATGGTACCGAAATAGCCTCAGCAACCGCATAGGAGGTAATTACATAAGTTCCTTGACTAGCAGAAGTTCCTAGACTTCCGGCAATGGTAGAAACGGAAACATTGGCAATGGTGGTATCTAAAATAGCCAAAAAATTCGCCATTGCTAGACACAAAGCCCCTACAAACAGTGCTCCACCTGACAAAGGTTTGATTTCATGGTCAGAAGCGTGACTCATCCTCTCACCTTAACCTTGTTCTGCTAATTGGGTTGCCCGATATTGCACTAACGTTTGTGCGTTAATTTCAGCGGCGGTATCAATAGTGACAATCATTGAAAGCCCAACCTGCAAGGGATGGCTCTGTAATTCTTTCGGATCCAATTCAATTCGTACGGGCAACCGTTGTACCACTTTAATCCAGTTACCGGTCGCATTTTGTGCCGGAATCATAGAAAATGCCGAACCTGTCCCGCCCGAAAAACCCGCAATCACCCCGTGGTAAGTCACGTCATCGCCATACAAATCTGCTGTTAATGTAACTGGCTGACCTATTTTCACCTCACGCAGTTCCACCTCTTTAAAGTTGGCATCAACATAAATCTGGTTAATAGGCACGACGGTCATTAATGGCATTCCAACTTGAACCCGACGCCCAACCTGAACCTGACGTTTAGCCACCACCCCGCTGATTGGGGCTCGGATAATAGTACGTTCTAGATCAATTTTAGCTTGTTCCAAACGAGCTTTAGCCAATAAGACTTCCGGGTTATTTTCTACTGTGGTGTTATCTGTTAACGCGGCATTGGCTTTTTGCGAACCGATACTCGACAGCTTCGTCGCTTTCGCTTGCGCCATTGCCGCTTGAGCTGCATGCAAATTGGCTAGTGCTTGACTATACCCTGTTTGTGCATTGCTCAGCTCTTCCCCCGATACCGACCCCGAGCGCACAAGCCCTTCACGACGAGTTAAGTCTATTTTCGCTCGTTCAAAATTTGCTTGCGCTGCACTTAACTGTGCTTTGGTACGTTGCTCATTCGCTTTTTGCGCTTCCACCAAGGCGGTTAGTCCTTCATCGTTGGCTAAATAGCTGCGAACACGACGCTTTGCTAGCGCTAAATCGGCTTCAGCTTGACTCAAGGCCAAACGAGCATCGGTATCATCAATGTGTACCAACACGTCACCTTTGTCGACGTATTGAGTATCCACCACATTAACACTGGCAATGATACCGCCCACCGCTGGAGTCACTTCCGCAATTTCGGCCGCAGCATACGCATTATCGGTTGAAACAAAACGTGAACCAATAAAGTACCAATAAGTACTGTAACCCCCACCAACAATGATGATCGCAAATAAAAGAAATAAGAACCCTTTTTTACGAGCTTGTGAAGCTCGGTGAGTATCAAAATGTTCCGTTGTTTGTTCAGACGAATTCATAAAAAAACCTTTTAAAACTAAATCAAGAATGAGAGTGAGAAAAACCACCGCCTAAAGCATGAATAAGTGCAAGATCCAAGCTAAACGCACGAGACTGAAGATTAACCAACGCCCGTTGGTTATTAAGTAACGTCTCCTCAGCGACTAAAACATCAAGGTAAGTCGCTAACCCTCCTTGATAACGATTGTTAGCAATATAGTGAGCGCGCTCAGCTTGTATGACGGCTTGTTGCGTTTTTGCAATCCGCTCATCCAACGCCTGAGTACTGGTCAACACATCCGCAACGTCATGCAAAGCTTGATTTAAAGTAGCGTTATATAAGCTGACCGACTCTTGATAACGGGCTTGAGCAGAAGTAAGTTGTCCTTCTAATCGGCCGCCCGTAAAGAGGGGTAAATAGATGGCCGGACCAATGCCGCCTGCATCATTACCGCTGTTAAACACATTATCGAGACCGAAAGCTTGATAACCGATAAATGCGGAAAAACTCACATCGGGATAAAACATGGCTTGTGCGATCCCTACCCGCTCAGCAGCCGCCTCAGCCCGCCAGCGTGCAGCAACAACATCGGTTCTATGCCCTAACAGGCCAATACTAGCGTCTGCTGGCAGACCAAAACGAGCATTGAGCGTAATGGTTGGAGCATAAATCGCTCGTGCGCGATCCGGCCCTTGCCCAACTAAAGCGGCAAGCGCATTTTTTTGTAATTCAATCGACTCATTCAGTGCCAAGAGTTCAGCATCAACACTGGCAGCAATCGATTTTGCTTGGCTAACCGCCCCCAGAGTTTCAAGCCCGTTGTCGTAGCGTTTTTGCAATAACTCAACCGTTTTCTCTCTCACCCCTAAAGCCGCTACTACCGTGGTTTGGTTAGCATAGAGACGTGCCAGTTCGGCATAGGCATTAGCAATGGATGTCGCTAACATCAAATGAGCAGAAACACTTTCAACCTCTGCAGCGGCCAAATCTGAGGTTGCCGCCGCAATCGACGCTCGGTTCTTACCCCAGAAGTCAAAGTCATATTGAAAATTAAGCGTGAGTGAGCCGTAATCATTCCAACCATGAGGTGGTGAATACGATTGGTACTGATAACTGACTTTACTTTCGCTTGCAGAAGCCGCCAACCCGACATCCAACGAACGAGCAGCCCCTGCTTGCTCGGCAATGCCTCGGGCATTATCTAATCGTGCCTTCGCCATTTGTAACGTGGGGGAATACTCAAAGGCTTCTCTTATTAATTGATTAAGCTGTGTATCTTGATAGCGTTCCCACCAAGTATCCGTCGGCCACTCTATGCTGGTATGATCAGTAAACGTCTGTTCGGTATTCCACTCTTGTGCGGACTTCATCTTGGCCAAGTCTTGATCTAGATCTGGACTTGCGCAGCCAAAAAGTAACGCCGCACTGAGAATACTCATCGAAAAATAAGAAACAGATTGGCTCTGCATAAGCTTTATTTGAGTATTGTATTTCACATTTCACAACCTTATAACTAAACTGTACGGTACAGTTATACTCTTGACAGAAATGGCTAGTCAAGAGAAACTTATAGAAATTTTTCAGTTGGGATTGATGGGTGAATGCGAGTTAAAAGTGAAGAAAAAAGGCAAGCTATTTTAGAGGTTGCAAAAGATTCTTTTACACAACAAGGCTTTGAACAGACATCCATGTCACACATTGCTAAAATGCTGGGCGGTTCAAAAGCCACGCTCTATAACTACTTTAGCTCTAAAGAAGAGATCTTTTCAGCGGTCATGGCCTCTTCAGCCACCGAACAGATTGCTAATGCGTTCTTATCTCTTGATAAAAATCGAGATATTGCCACTTCTTTAGAAGAATTTGGCGTAAATTTTCTCAACTCGATTCTCGGTGTTGAAGCCATGGCAATTTATCGTATGGCGATCCACGAAGCTGAACGCTCCTCTGTTGGACGACATTTTTATGAGCAAGGGCCCAAAAAAGGCTGGACGCACGTCAGCGAGTATATTGCTGCACAAATTGATAAAGGAATGCTAAAGCCCTGCGACCCTTGGATTGCCGCCATGCAATTTAAAGCTCTTCTATCTGCGGAATACGTTGAACCGTTTGCCTTAGGGGCCATAGACAAACCCACTCACACACAAATTAACACCACCGTTCACCGAGCCGTCACTATCTTTCTTACCCTTTATTCTCCACAATAACCCCTCTTTTATTGATACAAAAACAGGTTGGTGAAAACGCCCTCCCATAGTCTATAAGATAATAAAGCAGGAGCCAGCACTTTGGCCCCTGTGCTTCCAGCGCCGAACACGCCCTATTGCCAACCTTACTTTCTCATTCACACATGAAATAGTTCACAAGCGATTCAATAACAAAAAATACTGGACATGATAACGATTCTCATGCTGAAATAATGTTATGTTATAACATATAGAATTTTACTAATGAAAAAAACGTTATTCTTGCTTGGTGTTATCGCCATTGCCGTGGTGTTTTTTTGGAAACCCAGCGCATCGGACAAACCCTCTCTTTTATCCGTTTCTGGTCCGTTTGAGTTTAGTAGCCAAGATTTGTCAAAAGATGGTTTTCTTTTTTCTCGCTTACAGGTCGTTGAAGCATTAATCGGTATTAATGACCAAGCACAACCTTATCCGCTTTTAGCACAAAGCTGGCAACAGAGTGAAGATGGATTACGCTGGGTTTTTGAAATTCGCCCCAATGTTCTGTTTCATGATGGTCAGCCGCTCACGGCCCAAGCTGTCGTTCACTCACTCAGCCGAGCCGTCAATAAACCGGGAGTGATTCGTCAAGTCCCGATTGAGTCGATTACCGCAGAAAATGAGGCGCTGGTGATCATCCTACAGCGTCCTTATCGGCCATTGCTTTCCGTCCTCGCTCACTATTCCACCGCGATCATTTCGCCATCGTCTTATCATGAAAATGGGCACGTCAATCGCTTACAAGGCACCGGCCCCTACCAAATTGATCAATTACAAGCACCACATAAGGCGCAAGTCATGCGTTTTGATCGTTACTGGGGAACACCAGCGGCCATTGAGAAAGTGGAGTACTTAACGGGGCATCGTTCAGAAAGCCGAGCGTTGCTCGCGCAAACGGGGCAAGCGGATATCGTCTATACATTAGATCCTATCAGTATCCCAGCCCTCCAGCAGGCCAAAAATGTCCAGTTACACATTGAGTCAATACCACGAACCGTGTTGATTAAAGTCAATAATGCTCACCCATTTCTTAGTCATAAATCAGTACGTCAAGCCCTTAGCTTCGCTTTGGATCGTCAAGGTATGGCAGAATCCGTACTCCGTTTGCCACAATCCCATGCTTACCAACTTTTTTCTCCCGCTTTAGGCTCTTGGCATCTGCCCGCTTTATCGGGAGAACAACGCCAGTTAGAAAAAGCGCAACAATTATTAACCGACCAAGGCTGGCAAAAAAACGCGCAAGGCTTTCTGGAAAAATCGGGGGAAGTTTTCCGCGTTCAGTTACTGACTTATGCCGATAGACCAGAGCTTCCTCTCCTCGCAACGGCAATCCAAGCACAATGGCGAGAGTTGGGTATTGATGTTCAAATTTCGATTGATAATTCCAGTGCCATTCCTGCCAAGCATCATGATAATTCATTAGAACTGGCACTAATTGCCCGCAATTTCGGTACACTTGCTGACCCCCTACCTTTACTAATGGAAGATTTTGCTACCGAAAAAGGATCCGATTGGGGGCCCATGCACTGGTCATCCGATCTCTTCTCACAACAGCTTGATCTGCTAGTCACTGAATCTGACCCAGAGAAATATGAACAATTGGCTCAGCAAGCCGCTCATATCCTTGCTGATGAAATGCCTCTTATTCCTGTGACTTATTACCAACAAATTATCGCGGTAAATCGTCAAATTCATGGCTTCTCTTTTGACCCTTTTGAGATTAACTACCGTCTGTCGGAGATGAAGTTCCATGACTAAACTCTTGCTCTCTCGGTTGTACCAAGCACTTTTTGTCGCTTGGTCAGTGGGCACCTTGACGTTTATTTTGATGAGAATGATCCCCGGCGATATCGCCTACCGCATTGCAGCAGGTCGGTATGGTTATGACTATGTCAATGAACAAGCCGCCTTAGCGGTGCGAGCGGAACTTGGGCTTGATCGTTCAGGTGTTGAGCTTTATCTCAGTTGGCTATGGGATTTGTTGCATTTTAATTTGGGGCATTCTCTCGTCAGTGGCGAGCCGATTGTTGATGCCCTATCTCATCAGCTTGGCCATTCATTACTTCTTGCGGGCGCAGCAACGTTACTTTCTCTATGCCTTGCCATTCCACTTGGGATCTACTGTGGAAGAAGAGTTAACCAGTGGAGCGATCACCTTGCGCTCTTTGGTTCAATCACTGTTAGGGCTCAGCCAGTCTTTCTGATTGGGTTGGTGCTGATCTTGATTTTCTCTTTACACCTGAACTTACTGCCCGTAGCGGGGTTTGGCCGACTAGAACACGTGATTCTTCCTGCATGCGCATTGGCATGTAGCCTTGCCGCTATGTCTAATCGAATGATCCGTAATGCCACCCACCAAGTGATTCATTCCTCCTATTTTCAGTTTGCACGTCTTAAGGGGTTAACCGAATCTCAGGCATTTCAGCGACATGCACATAAAAATATTGCTTTGCCCGTCATTGCTTTCGTTGGCATTCAAGCAGTCGGCTTGGTAGAAGGAATCGTCATGATTGAATCCTTATTTTCCTGGCCCGGTATTGGTCATGCCCTTTCTCACGCTATCTTCCAACGTGATATTCCGATGATCCAAGGTGCGGCATTGATCATGGGGTTACTGTTTGTGTTCATCAATACCTTGGTTGATGTGGCCCAGTATTACCTAGATCCAAGACAACGATTTGCAAAACAGGAATCACACGCATGAGTGGCCTTATTCATTTATCTCGAACCCAATGGGTGGGATTGAGTATTTTATTCGTTCTCATCACGCTCACCGCCATCGAGTGGCTTTTTTATCAGGGTGATCCGGCCCAACAATCATTATCTCAAGCGTTTGCATTACCGTCTTGGCAAGAACCGTTCGGGCGAGATCACTATGGCCGCAGTAACTACGCTCGGCTCAGTAGTGCAATTATGACCTCGCTCAGTATGGCGCTGTTCAGTGTTCTCACCTCGGCTTCATTAGGGCTACTCGCAGGGGTGGTGGCGGCATGGAAAGGGGGCTGGTGGGATAAAAGCTTGTCGTGGTTGGTCAACCTACTTTTGGCTATGCCGGGGCTCATTTTAGTTCTTCTTTTTGGTGCCATGCTACCGGGCTCATTTATGATCCTCTATTTTGCTATCTCTTTAATTTTATGGGTAGAGTATTTTCGAGTGGTGCGTAGCCGAACCCTAACCTTGCTGCGCTCTCCCGAAATCGAAGCCGCCCGACTTTACGGATTCAGTTCGTGGTATCAATTTAAACGCCACTTGTGGCCAACACTGCGTACCGATCTCTTTACCTTAGGTTGCTTTGGGGCTGGAAATGCCATCTTGGCGCTTGCCTCGATTGGTTTTTTATATGTAGGCCTTAAACCACCCGCCGCAGAACTAGGGCTCATGATGGTTGAGTTATTTCGTTATTATCATCAAGCCCCATGGGTACTGCTTCAGCCTATCGTGGTCGTCTTTCTGTTAGTCATGAGTTTTCATCTATTAGCTCGAGGTAAACACGCATGAACACTTTATTACACGTAGAGCAGTTAGCGATCAATAGCCAAGAACAGTGTTTGGTTGATCCCGTCTCCTTCCATCTGGCTTCTGGTGAAGCAGTCACCATTTTAGGAGAAACGGGCTCAGGGAAAAGCCTTCTTGCCAATGCAATTATTGGAACGTTACCCAATGAGTTAACCTTGCAAGGAAATATCACGCTATTTGGAAAAAATCAGAACTCCCGCTCTCAGGCAGAGCGTCAAGCACTCTGGGGAAAGAAAATCTCGATTCTCCCTCAAGAACCTTGGTACGCCTTAAGCCCATTAATGAACGTAGGTGAGCAAGTCCGTGAAGTTCATACGTTAGTTAATCACAATGCCGCCCAGGCGAATGAAAAAACGCAGGCAGCCTTTAATCAGGTTGAACTTAGCCAAGACCAAGGGAAATACCCCCATCAGCTCTCTGGAGGCATGGCACAGCGGGTAGCCTATCTTTGCGCCACTCAAGCAGGAGGCGAACTGTTGATCGCTGATGAACCAACCAAAGGGCTAGACAGCAGTCGAAGAGATCAGATTATTGAACAGCTCCTCACCCATAAGCAACGAGGAGCGGTACTCACCATTACTCATGATGTTGAAGTCGCTGACCGCTTAGGGGGAGAGATCATTGTCATGAGAAAAGGGGTTATCCAAGAGCGAGGGCCAGCAGAACAAGTGCTTAAACACCCTCAATCAGACTACACCAAAGCCCTTATTGCTGCTGATCCCCATTTTTGGGAAAAACGTTCTAAACCTCAAATAGGTGAACCACTACTGACGGTTCATCAGTTAACCAAAGGGTTTGCAAAGAAAACACTATTTCGAGATCTTAATTTCACATTAGCCAGTGGTGAAGTTCTTGGCATCAGCGGTGACAGCGGTTGTGGCAAATCAACCTTGGCCGATCTCTTGCTTGGGTTACAATCCCCTTGCTCTGGCAGCATCACGTTTCACCAGAAAATCAAGGTCGCTGAGGCGCTGAAGCTGTATCAAGACCCTCCCAGTGCGTTGGCGAAACATTGCACATTGCAAACGCTATTGAACGATCTTGAACAACGACATGCGATTGATAAGCAGGCGATCCCGATCTTAATGGCAAAACTCAACTTACCACCGGATTTATTGCTGCGTCAGGCAACCCAAATCTCGGGAGGGGAATTACAGCGCTTTGCTATTTTACGGGCTTTATTAATGAAGCCTAAGCTACTGATTGCCGATGAACCCACCTCTCGTCTTGACCCCGTTACCGCAGCAAACACATTGGAATTGATGCTGGATTTAACACAACAGATAGGCTGCGCGTTAGTCCTCATTAGCCATGATAAAGTAGCATTAGAGAAGCGCTGTCATAAGGTGGTTCAACTCTAGTTGTTTCACTTAAATTATTTGTTAGTATAGGCCATTATAGTCGGGGAGCCTTAAGGCTGAGATCGCATTGCGAGACCCGTTGAACCTGATTCAGTTAGCACTGACGTAGGGAACTATGGCAACCGATGACGCAGCCTTCGCATACCACTAGCATCAATGTGTATACGATGATTTAGCTTCGACCATTTTGGTCGTCATTGGCCAGTTCCTATACGTCATCTATAGGAGCCTGTCATGAGCAACACCTTATCTGCTATTTCACCCATCCCAATCGTATTAACTATTGCTGGCTCAGATAGCGGCGGCGGTGCGGGGATCCAAGCCGATATCAAGGCCATTTCCGCCACTGGTAGCTATGCTTGTAGCGCCATTACCGCCATCACCTCCCAAAATACCCTTGGAGTAACGGCAATTTTACCGATTGCCATTGAACACATTGCCAGTCAACTGGATGCGATTTTTAGTGACTTTACCGTGGCCGCGGTAAAAATTGGTATGCTGGCTGATAGCCAGATTATCCATATCGTGGCTGAAAAACTCCGTCACTATCAACCAAAGATTATCGTGTTAGATCCGTTAATGGTCGCCACCAGCGGTGATGCGTTACTTGCCGAACAAGCCGTCAATGACTTAAAACAACAGTTATTGCCATTAGCCACGGTTATCACGCCTAACTTACCTGAAGCCGCGGTATTTACTGGCTGTCCGATACCAAAACACGACCAGCAACTTGATGAGATCATCGCGGCATTACAGACTTTGCCAAGCCAAGCGGTGCTGCTTAAAGGTGGCCACTTTACTGCATCCGTAAATAGTCACGATTGGCTGATCTGCGGATCGCGGGTAAGGTGTTTTTCAGGGCGAAGAATCCACACCAGCAATACTCATGGTACAGGTTGTACCCTTTCTGCAGCGCTCGCTTCTTACCTCGCGCAAGGCTTAAGCCTTGAGCAAGCGGTATCGCGAGCAAAGCATTATATCTCGCAAGCCATCTTACATGCTGACCAGTTACAGGTAGGTAAAGGCCATGGGCCTGTGCATCATTTCTATGCGCTTCACGGCAAAGTTCACACCGAACAGAAAAAATTGAAACCGGTTACAGAAACCGGTTTCAATTGAGTAAAAAACGATCTAGACTAGTCACAGATTAAGCCTATTTCTGGTAAATGATTAAGGGGTAACCTATGACACAGTACAGTTTTCCGAAAGATTTTCTCTGGGGCGGCGCAGTGGCGGCTCACCAAGTAGAAGGTGGCTGGAACAAAGACGGTAAAGGCGTGAGTGTAGTTGATGTGCTGACTAAAGGGGCGCATGAAGTACCGCGAGTGATCACCGATAGCGTAGAATCCGATCAGTTTTATCCTAACCATGAAGCGATTGATTTTTATGGGCATTATAAAGAAGATATCGCGTTATTTGCTGAGATGGGCTTTAAATGCTTTCGCACATCGATTGCTTGGACGCGGATTTTTCCGAACGGCGATGAAGCCACACCTAACGAAGCTGGGCTGCAATTTTATGATGATCTGTTTGATGAGCTATTGAAATACGGCATTGAACCGGTCATCACCCTTTCGCATTTCGAAATGCCGAATCACTTAGTGAAACACTATGGCAGTTGGGCGAATCGCCAAGTGATCGACTTTTTCGTTAAATTTAGCCAGACTGTGATGGAGCGCTATCAGCACAAAGTCAAATACTGGATCACTTTTAATGAAATTAACAATCAGCGTAACTGGAAACTGCCGATTTGGGGATATTGTAACTCAGGGATGATCTACACCGATTACCCAAATCCTGAACAGATGATGTACCAAGTGCTGCACCATCAATTTGTTGCCAGTGCGCAAGTGGTCAAATTAGGCCATCAGATAAACCCTGATTTTAAAATCGGTAGCATGATCCACATCATGCCGCTCTACCCAGCTACTTGTCGTCCAGAAGACGTGTTACTCGCACAAGAGCTGATGCGCGAAAAGTATCTATTTAGTGACGTTCAAGTACGTGGCTACTACCCAAGTTATTTGATTAAAGAATGGCAACGTAAAAATATCCAAATCGACATCGCCGCTGGGGATGAGCAAATTTTACGTGAAGGCTGCGCTGATTACCTCGCGATCAGCTACTACATGACCAATATTGTCTCAACCCAGAAAGAGCAAGGACAAACGACCTCTTTGTTTGAAAATAGCCGTCTCAATCCATATCTACCCGCGTCTGATTGGGGCTGGCAAATCGATCCCGACGGTTTACGTGTTGCCTTATCTGAACTGTATGAGCGTTACCAAAAGCCAATTTTTATTGTCGAAAATGGTCTTGGCGCGCTTGATGAAGTGCAAGCGGATGGTTCAATTAATGATGATTATCGAATTAACTATCTCAGCGAGCACATCAAAGCGGTGGCGACCGCCATTAACTACGATGGTATTGAGGTGATGGGCTATACCCCTTGGGGCTGTATTGATTGCGTGTCTTTTACCACCGGTGAATACAAAAAACGTTATGGTTTCATCTATGTCGATAAGCACGATGATGGCACTGGGACCATGGCGCGCTCGAAGAAGAAAAGCTTTTACTGGTACCAGCAAGTGATTGCCAGTAACGGACAAAATATTTAATTCCATCGATACCCAAACCACTCACCGTTGCCGCTAGGCGGCAAGTAGGAAGGGTATAGAGCTGAGATGAATAACACGCTATACCCAAACAACTTGGAGTTGCAGGTAGGCGGCAAGTGAGTAAGTCCCCATAAACATAGATAGACTATGTGATTGGGGCGAACGAACGTAGTCAACACCCCTACAGCTTCAAGTCGGAAGGGTATACACTCACCAGCCCTTTGCACGCTCAAATGACAAAGGGCTGGATCAGTTAGGAGTAATTGCCGTCATGGCCACCATTAATGATGTATGCAAAGCCGCCGGAGTGTCTAAAGCAACCGTATCACGAGTGCTGAACGGCAATGGTCAAGTAAAAGAATCCACCCGCCAAGCGGTTCTTGCCACCATGCAACAACTCGGTTATCAACCCAATACCTTAGCGCAAGCGCTGGCCACCAATACCTCTCATGCAATTGGTTTAAGTTTGCCACATTTTCAAAGCAGCTATTTTGGTAGCATTCTGCATCATGCCGAACAAGGGGCCCACCAAGCGGGCAAAAAATTGCTGGTGGTCAATGGTAAAAATAGTGCCCAAGGTGAGCGAGAAGCGCTGCAAACATTGGCGAATCAACGCTGTGACACGATTATGATCTATAGCCGTCATTTAACGGAAAGCGAGCTAAGTCAGTGGCAACAAACGCATGCCATACCGCTCGTGGTGTTAAATCGACGCTTTTCTACGGCTGCCATCGCAAGCTTTGGCTTAGATCAAACTCAATTAGCTACCCTTGCTATGCAGCACTTATTAACCCTTGGCCATCGAGCGATTGCTTGTCTTACTTCACCGCTCAACAGTGAAACTGGTCAGCTCCGCTTCGCCGCTTATCAGCAGCAACTCGCGCAATCTAATATTGAACCTAACCCTGATTTGATCGTCGCAGGCGATAATAGCCTTAACTCTGGCTACCATGCTACCCAGCAGCTACTCACTCGTGGCGTCAACTTTAGTGCGATTTTTGCCTGTAATGATGATATGGCGATTGGGGCCATTCGCGCTTTACATGAGCACGGCCAGCGCGTACCACAAGATATTGCCGTGATTGGTATTGATAACGAACCCGCTGCCGCGTATGCCATTCCAAGTTTATCAACCGTGGCGCTGCCGATTGTCGAGTTAACTCAAGCGGCCACACAATGCGCGGTGATACTTGCTAATAAGCAGCCAGTGACCTCATTACATCATACCTATCTTGGCCAGTTAATCGTGCGTGAGTCGTCACTGTCCGCTTAATTTTCAGCGTGAAACGATCACATTGCGCCGATTAAATGATATAACCAAGGCTGCCTTTTGCACTATTGTTGATAAATCGCAAAGCAACACCTTGCTGCACAGTCAATGATGGTCTTTTCACACTTAACTGCCCTCCTAATAGTTAAGTTTTCTCTAAAGTAAGGAATATGTATGTCTGATATCGCAACCAGTATTGATGCCATTCAACCTATGGTTGAGTCCTCTTCTGGCTCTATCTGGGGTTATGTGGTCGGTGGGCTAGTTCTTGTCGTGGCCGCTGGTTATTTTGGTTTCAAAAAGATTAACCAACCTGCATTTGTGATCAAACAAATTCGCAAGCGCAACCGCAAAGCAATGCAAAAACAAGGGATAGAAAGCACCGAAGCCGTAGCCGATTTAGATCATTTGTTGGATGCCGTTCAGCAACACGCTATCGATAATGGCATGAGTGGTACGGCGATGGTTCAGCTGCTGGCACCCCTCAATGATAAAGCCAAAATCAACTCTGCTGCCGGTTTTTATCAGGCCATGGCTTATATTGCCAAAAGTATTAATCAGCCGCAGCTAGTGAAAAGCCTACAAAATAAATCTAAACAAGTGAAATCCAGCTCGCCACTGATGGCCGGACTACTGAAACGCGCTGGGGTTTAATTCTCGATTTCTGTGGCTTGCTATAATCACCAGCAGGCCATAGCAACAACCATTCAGTTCATTCGTATAGCTTAACCTCGCTCACACTTTTTCACTCTCCCTTCGATCTACGCCCTAAATTGCTGAGTAAGGGATGAGTTGCATTATCAAACCATTGTCTACCCTAGATTGGTTTATATTTTATGACAGTTAGGCCAAAGCAATGCATAGCCATTTCTCTTCTCATAAACTAACGGTTTATCAAGTATTTACTCGTCTATTTGGTAGTACGCAAACCGCCAACATCCCTTGGGGCACAAAAGCGCAAAACGGAGTGGGTAAGTTTAGTGATTTTACGCTTAAAGCCTTGCAAGAAATTGCTCAATTAGGGGCAACGCATATTTGGTATACCGGTATTCATCATCATGCTTTAGTGGCCGACTACCGCCAGTTTGGCATCAGTGATGATCATCCAAGCGTAGTCAAAGGACGCGCGGGTTCGCCTTACGCAGTGAAAGATTATTACTCAGTCAATCCCGATTTGGCCGATAACCCCGCGCAACGTAACCAAGAGTTTTTGGCCTTAATTCAACGCTCACATCAGGCTGGCTTAAAAGTTATTATTGATATTGTTCCGAACCATGTGGCGCGACACTATCAAGGATTAAACAATCCTCCCAGCGTCGAAGACTTCGGACAAAGTGATAATACCCAACTTGAGTATGCCAGAGACAATAATTTTTATTACCTACCCAATCAGGCGTTTCAAATGCCCGATCTGCCCGATCACTTAGCACCATTAGGGGGTGAAAGTCATCCGCTCCTGGCTGAGCCTTATCAAGAATTTCCAGCAAAATGGACCGGCAATGGCTCGCGGCAGGCCAAACCCGATGTGGACGATTGGTATGAAACAGTAAAGATTAATTACGGCGTTACCCCTAGTGGAGAGAAAGACTTCGCCGAACTCCCAGAATCTTATCGCTGGCTTTCTCATCAAGCGCATTTTACTTTTTGGCAGCAGCAGTCCGTGCCGAACTCGTGGCTTAAGTTTCGTGATATTGCCCTCTACTGGCTAGCGCAAGGGGTTGATGGGTTTCGTTATGACATGGCGGAGATGGCACCGATTGAGTTTTGGAGTTTTATGAACTCAGCGATCAAGCACGTTAACCCTAATGCATTTTTAATGGCTGAAGTCTATCAACCTGAGCTTTACCGTGATTATATTCAGTTAGGCAAAATGGATTATTTGTACGATAAAGTCGATTTATACGATGGGTTAAAAGCCATTATGCAGGGCAAAGCATCAACCGCCATCATTGGCAGCATTGAGCATCAAATGCGTGATATTGAACATCATATGTTGCATTTTTTAGAAAATCACGATGAACAACGCATTGCCTCGGCTGACTTTGCCGGTGATGCTGAACAAGGGCGACCAGCTATGCTGATCTCTACCTGTTTATCCAGTGCGCCGACCTTGATTTATTTTGGTCAAGAGGTGGGAGAGCCAGGGGCGGAACAGGCTGGATTTGGTCAGCCGTCACGCACCTCTATTTTTGACTATATTGGCGTACCTGAGCATCAAAAATGGCTTAATCATGGTCGATTTGATGGTGGGCAGTTAAGTGATAAGCAGCGTCAGCTACGTCAATTTTACTGCCAGCTACTCAACTTAGCTAAAAACAGTCCAGCGCTGATGGGCGATTATCACGATTTATACGCCGAGAATTGGCCACATTTTGCACAGCAACAAGATACGCTGTTTGCCTTTGCCCGCTCTTGTCCTGAGCAAAAATTAATTATAGCGGCTAACTTTAGTGCCACGGAAAGTAAAACCGTGCCACTGCATTTACCCCAAGAGCTGATTAAACATTGGCAATTGAGCGAGGGAAAATATGCCTTAATCGATCATCTCAATCAGCAACCACTCACACTGGTGGTAACGGAGCAGCGCAGTTATGTCGAAATAAATTTTAAGCCGCTTTCCACGCATTTTATTGAAATTTACCCAGACCGCTCGACATTGTCAGCGACCAGCCAAGGTATTGTAGGATGACCAAGGAGTATAATATGCACGCCCCGTTTCTTTTTCACGGTCAAACCGAATCATGGGTTACTTGCCACGATAATGGATTAAGTTTAACACTAGCAATAGAAGCCTCGTTTCCATGTAGTAAGGTTTTAGTTCGCCATGAACCTGATAACGAAGAAATGTTAGTCGCAATGGAAAAAACGGCGACCACCGAGCGACTCAGCTATTGGCAAGCGACCATTCCACTCAACCAAGATAGAGCGATCACACATTACGTATTTAAAGTTCTAACCACACATAACCAGTGGTGGTTAGATGCCAAATCAGTGTCTACCCGGATTCCCAGCCGGGAATACCATTTTAAATACAATACACAGCATCAGCCTCCACGGTGGGTCAGCCAACAGATTTTTTATCAAATATTTCCGGATCGCTTTGCCAATGGCAAACCCGAGATCAGCGTAAAAAGCGGTGAATATTCCGTGAGTGATGGAAAATCGGTTATCGCTAAAACGTGGGGAGAGCCTGTTGATAGCCACCAAGGTAATGGCGGCTGTGAATTTTATGGCGGCGACCTATATGGGGTAGAAGAAAAGCTTGATTACTTACAAAACCTTGGCGTTACCGCGCTGTACCTAAACCCTATCTTCCATGCGCCTAGTAACCATAAATATGATTGCATGGATTACTATACCATCGACCCACATTTGGGCAGTAATGAACATTTTGCACAGTTATGCCAAAACTTACACCAACGAGAGATGAGAATCATCCTTGATGCGGTGTTTAATCACACCTCAACCGAACACCCTTGGTTTAATTTACAAGGTTGGCACCCACAATACGGAGCATATCAATCCAGCCATTCTCCTTATCGCCATTATTATTTTTTTAATGGTGATGGCCAAGACTATATTGGCTGGAAGGGCATCGCTAACCTACCAGTACTTAATTTTCAACATCCTGAAGTCAGAGCGGCGATTTATGAATCTGACGATGCTGTGATTAAACATTGGCTCAAAGCACCTTATCACATTGATGGCTGGCGCTTTGATGTTATTCATATGCTGGGTGAAGGTGAAGGCGCGAAAAATAATACTCATTATGTCCAAGCGTTTCGAGAAGCCGCGAAAGACATTAATCCGGATTGCTATGTATTGGGTGAACATTTTTTTGAAGCGACCCAATGGCTACAAGGCGATCAAGAAGATGGCGCGATGAATTATTATGGTTTTGCGCATCCTTTACGAGCTTTGCTCACTCATTTAGATATTGCTTTTCACCCTATCGATATCCAAGTAGCGCAGTTTCTCGATTGGCTAGCAGAAGCGAGAGCCAAAATCCCGTGGGCCAATCAATTAGCACAGCTCAATCAATTAGATAGCCATGATACCGCACGATTTATCGAGCTGATCGATGGTGATCAGGCCTTGTTTAAAATCGCCAGCATTCTACTTTTCACCTATGTGGGCACGCCTTGCCTTTACTATGGGACGGAGGTTGGATTAAGAGGCAGTCATGATCCCGACAACCGTCGTTGTATGCCTTGGCAGCAAGTGACAACATCACCTTATTTTGCTTTCTTTCAACAACTGATTGCGCTACGAAAACAATATGTCGCTTTGCAAATAGGGGATTTTCAACTGCTGTATCAAGATGAGAGCAGCTTTGTCTTTGCGCGCTGCTATGCGGAGCAAAGAGTTCTGGTTGCGATTAATCTTAGTCATACCCGTGACGTATGTTTGCCCCTCTGGCAGTTAGGGTTAACCAGTGGAGAATTTAGCAATGCGCTAAGCGCACAAGATTATAAGTATCAACATGGAGAAATGCTCATCACACTTGAGGCCAAAAGCGCTATGATTTTAAGCTAGCCAGTACCAAGCAAGCCGGTTATTAATTCCGGCTTGCTTGGGTTCAGTTACTCCGCTTGACTAAGCACAATCTGGCGCTCAGTCACCGTTTCAGCTTCACTGTGACTGGGTAAAATGCCTAACGTATGTAAAAAACCTTTCAACATAATGGCATAGATAAACATCATCGGCAGACCGGCAACCACACACAGTGATTTGATGGTCTCAATGCCACCACCCGCTAAAAATACACTGAGACTGATCAAACCAATGGCAGCCGCCCAGAGTAGCTTCACTCGATTGTCAGGATCGCCATTCAGTTCAAGTTGATTGGTGGTCAGCATCGCCGTGGCGACACTGGCGCTCGACATGGTGGTCAACATTAAGAAAAACTGGATGATTAAAAACAACCCTAGAATCCAACCACCGCCGGGTAAAGTTTTGATCAAAGCGACCACCGCATAAGTTAATCCGCCTTCCGCCATCCAATCTTGCACAGGTAAACCGCCCAGCATTTGCGCCCATACCGCATAACCACCGAAGATAGAGATGAAAAATGCGCAGCCTAAAGCGCCCATCGAAAGGGTATAAAGGATCACCTCTTGAATAGTACGGCCACGTGAAATGCGGGTAATAAAGAGCCCCATCATGATCAAATACGCGTAATACCAAAACCAGTAGTATTGCGTCCAACCTTCAGCAAAGCCACTTTGCTGAACCGGATCGGTCCACAAAGACATTCTAAAAAAGCTATCTAGCATCACGCCTAATGAATCAGTAAAATTATTAACGATAAAAGCAGGCTGAGTGACCAGCAGAACAAACAGCGCAAACACAATCGCCAAGGTCACTGTCCAGTTTGAAATTTGATTAATGCCTTGATTAAAGCCCACTAACATCACTGCGACTAATGAGCTAACAAACAACGCAATAATGATCCCTTGTAGAGCAAGACTGTTATTGATCGCCAATAAATCGGCAACCCCAGTACTCACCAGCGTCACGGTTAACGCCAATGAGCTAGCAAAAGCGGCCAGCGTGCCAAAAATCGACAACAGATCGATACTTTTGCTGACTAGCGGATGATTGCCGACTACGGATGAACATAAACTCGACACTTTTAGAGTACGCCTTTTCTGCACATAAAAAGCATAGGCAAAAGGAATCGCGGGGAAACAGTAAATGGCCCAGCCAGTGATCCCCCAATGGAAAATCGAATAGGTCACAGCCCAAGCCGCGGCTGGGTAACTATTCGCCTCGGCAAATAACGGCGGCGATTGTAGGTAATACATTGGCTCACCAATCGCCCAGTAAATCAATGATGCGCCAACACCAGCGGTGAAAATCATCCCACCATAAGAAAAATTGCTGTATTCGGTTTTTTCATCACCGAGGCGGATTTGGCCATGTTTTGAAAAGGCGAGCCAAAGTAAAAAACCGACTAACGCCAAACTGGCTAGTTGCACCAACCAACCGAACCAGTGACTCACCCACGCCATCGCTTGTCCAGCCATCGCTTGTGAGCTGGCAGGATAAAGCGCAGAGATGGTCAGTAATACCAATACCAAAATAATCGCCGGAAAAGCTAAGCCATAGTTAAGATTTTTCAAGCGCCTGCCTCCAATCCTGTAAAGCACGAATATGGTTTGGGGTAATACCGCAGCAGCCACCAATCACGGTTGCGCCTAATCCATACCACTGCTTGGCAAACTCAAGGTAATCTTGCGCGCTGAACTCACGCATCGCCTGAACGGTTTGATTAGCGGCATGTTGCGCTTTAATCGGCGCAAAGCTATTGGCATATACCCCGATCTCGATACCGGTTTTATCTCCATTCAACGCATTTTTCGCTTGCGAAATAGCATCCGCCATCACTTCAGGTACTGAACAGTTGAATAAAATCCCTGCCCCTCCTGCCGCAGCAACTTGCTGAACCGCATCCGATACCGACTCTCCAGAACGCAGCAGCGCCACATCGCTGTCATCTTGCAAAGTAAACGCGTAATAACAAGGCTTACTTGATTGCTCTAAGACCTGTTGAATAATGCTCAACTCTTCTAGGCTGGCAATGGTCTCGGCAATCCAAATATCAACATAAGGCTCTTGAGCCGCATACAGGGTTTGGGTGATCGCTTGTGCTGGCTGCACTTGAAACAGATCGGGGCGATAGCTACCCATTGCTGGCGGAATTGAGCCTGCCACTTGCACGGCATGTGGCGCTTGCTGTGCAACCTCAGCGGCAATTTTCGCCGCTAAACGGGCTAATTTTGCACCATCGCTGCGATACAGTGCTTCGCCTAAATGAAAGGGCACGCAAGCATAACTATTGACGGTAATAATATCGGCACCAGCATCAATAAAACTTTGATGCGCTAAACGGACATGCTCTGGCGATTCAATCAGCGCTTGGGCGCTCCATAACGGCTGAGAAAACGGCGCGCCAATACGTTTTAATTCGCGGCCCATACCGCCATCAAGAAGGGTAAATGTGCTCATATTCTTGTATCCATACTGCTTTATTGGTTCAAGCATTGAAGCATACTGTGAGCAAGATCATAGTGAATAAGCTTCACATACAACATGAAAATTTTTCAGGTTAGCAGCAAGGATAATTTTCATTATCCACAGACCCTAGGTAATTCAGGTGAATAAAGCGAGCCAGCACCAACGTCGCTTTAAATTGGAAGAATATAGAGTAAAAGGTCTAATGTTTGATCTCCGTTCAGCATTTCCTTTATCAATATGATTGACGGTATTAATCGTTATGTTAAATTCATCTTGTAACCTCGTTTTATTCGCTGCCCTAAAGGCCCTCTTATGATAAAAAAAATAATTCTAATTGCCGGACTCACCCTCGCTTTATTAGGTTGTCAATCCGAAGATGATAATACTGCACGCGCTGATACAATCAGTAATGAAAAACGTGATATTGCCTACTACTTGAGTCAAAACTACCATTTATATTCAGGCTCGTTACAGAACACACTTAATAACGATCAGCTAAGTGTTTCCCTTGCAAATTTAGTCAGTGATGATCAAAATCCAACGTTAACATCACGAGTAAAACAAGCCGACAAAACCATCCGAACACTGCAAGGTATTGAAGCGTTTACTGACGATCTCTTAGAGCTTCGTTTAGCTGATGGCACTATGCTCAAAGATTTACAACAAGGCCAACTGCCATTATTTGCTTTTGAACCTAAAGGCAATGAACAAACCTGGGACTTTATCGAAGCATTTGATATTTATGGTAATATTCATTATTTAGATGTCTACCAAATGCCCAATGTTCCTGTCTTTGTTGTCGATAATAATAGCGCCAAGTCGCTACAGGCCGGCTTGCAAGCCATGCGTCAAGAGCTACAAAAATTGGGCCAACAACCGATCACTCAATCTGACGATCTCGTCGCTAGATCGCAAGCACGTGATCTCAGTGAGTCGAATAAATCGGCTAGCCAACCACTATCAACCACGGTACTGAAAAAAATTCGCTTAGAGGACGACAAAGAGCCCTGGATTTCAGGCAAAGCTGAAATTTATGCGCTTGTCACAGGGGTTGATCCAAGTCGTGATAAGCCGACTATTGATGTGATAGATATGCCTTATCTAAGTTATGACAAAGTTGACTATTCTCCTAACCAAGTGATGATCCATTGGTCTCGTTATCGTTGGGGGGCTGTCGATATCGTCCTGATGGAACAAGATAGTGGTACGAATTATCAAGAACTCGCTAAGCTGTTGGTTGAAGCGGCTGAAAAAGTGCTTCAATCGTTCCCCGATCTTGAAGCGCAAGGCTATTCGGTGATTGCCAATATTACAGGTAAAATTATTGATGCCATTCCCAGTGGATTATTGACTAATGATGATGATTTTGTTGATGTTTACTATACTATTCAACAAGATAAGTATTATATTGACCACCCTGGCGCAACCAATAATGCACTGGTAACCTTCGAACCGTTAACGATTAATCCAACGCATTAAACCACGCCCACTCAAACGAGCAGGCTTGTTCACCGCCTGTTCGTTTGTTATGTATGATCTCTAACCATCTAAATTAATTTGTTTGATTAATTCCTCTTGCACACGCTCTGCGTCAGATAATGAAATTTGACACGTTCCAGCCGCGTGATGACCACCACCACCGTACTTAAGCATTAATGCGCCAACATTGGTTTTAGAGCTGCGATCAAAAATCGATTTACCCGTAGCAAAAACAATATTCTGCTGTTGAAAACCCCACATTTTATGAATCGAGATATTACAGTGGGGAAATAACGCATAGATCATAAATCGATTACCCGCGTAAATCACCTCTTCACTGGTTAAATCGAGCAACACAAGATTACGATACACTTTTCCACAACGCTGAATTTGTTCTTTAAATTTAACTTCATGCTTGCGATAAAGATCAACCCGCTCTTGAACATCAGGCAGTGCCAAAATTTGCTCAATACTTTGCGTTCGACAATTCTCAATCAAATTCATCATTAAGTTATAGTTAGAGACTCGAAATTCTTTGAAGCGACCAAGTCCAGTGCGTGCATCCATCAAAAAATTTAATAAATTCCAACCTTGAGAATCGAGGACTTCATCACGAGTAAACTGAGCTGAATCGCCTTTATCAACCGCCGCCATCATCTCTACCCATCGCTCGGGAAATACCGATTGACCACCATAATGGTCCCATACCACACGCGCAGCAGAGGGCGCATTCGGGTCAATAACATGATTAGGCCGAGCCCCTTGATTACGAATGGTTTCTGATAAATGATGGTCAAACACCATATGCGCTTCTTTAACATAAGGTAAATTGGTCACAATATCGTGCTCGGTAATCTCGATCAGTCCATCTTGCATATCTTTCGGGTGTACAAACTTAATCTCATCAATCAAATCAAGCTGCTTAAGTAATACCGCACACACTAAACCATCAAAATCACTTCTGGTAACTAAACGGAATTTTTTTGTTGTGGCATGGTTAAATCCTTTTCCAATGTTTGTCATTCAACAGCTAAAAATAAACCTATACCCAAACAACTTGAAGTTGCAGGTAGGCGGTAAGTAAGTCCTCATGAGCATAGGCAGATTATGCAATTGAGGTGAACCAACGTAGCCAACTCCGCTACAACTTCAAATCGGAAAGGTATTGAAATAAATACGTTACCTTTTAAGGGTAGTCGAGCTTAATAAGGCTCACAAACGCTTAAAACATTAAACCCAAAATAGAGTGGAAACCCACATCAGCAATATTTCGCAATAGATACGTTTTGCCCAAATTGACCATGTCACGGTGCACAGACGAAAGCGCGGTCTCGTAAGCACTTAGTAATCACTATTCTGCCAGACACTTTCATTCCAAAACGGTAAATCCAGTATTTCGATCTGATTAAAATGTGGTTCTGCAAGGCCTTTTAAGTAGTTCACCACATTCAAACTTTGTGAATATACGCTTTGACTGCCAGAGATAAGAGTCCGTTTCATATCAATTCCTTTTTAAACTGAAAGCCAGTGCTGTTGAATAAGTGGTTGAGGTGGAACGCGGGATAGCCAGCACGATGGAGATAAAAATCGCCCCTGCTCCGAAAATTTGCGTCCAAGTGAGTGCTTGATCGAGAATGACATAACCCAGTAAGCAAGCTGAGACACTGCTCAAAAAGCCAAGAAAGGACACCGTGACCGTTGGCAGTTGCTCAATACCACGGAACCAGAGAAAGTAAGCCAACATAGCGCCAACCACACTCAGGTATCCGTAACCCAGGTAGTTAAGCACAGTAACTTGCTCTGGTACGCCTTCAATCCACAGGGTCGTGGGCAGCAAAAACACGCCACCAAATAGTAATTGCCAGCCGGTAAATCCAAGTGTCGACATGCCTTGAGGACGGCCCCATTTTTTAGTCAGAACGACGCCAGAGGCCATACTGAATGTTCCTAAACCGGCGATCAATAAACCTTGTATGCTCAAAGATGCGGTTTGATTAAGCACTAATAGTCCAATCCCAATGATACCAACACCCCCAGCAACCCACTGCAAAGGGGTGATCCGTGTGCTCAGTAGAATCCAACTCATCATCATCACCAACATAGGTTGGAATGACATCACCAATGCTGCCATTCCTCCTGGTAATTCAGTCGCTGCAAAAAATAAGCAGTAAAAGAAGAAACCAATATTAAAAAAGCCCAATACAGGTAAACGCCACCACCAATTTCCAGTTGGTAAAGTTCGAGCAAACAGTACTAGCAATATCCCAGCAGGCAGAGCTCGTACTAAAGCAGCCATGAGTGGCGAATTTGGCGGTAGTACTTCGGTGGTTACGATATAGGTGCTGCCCCATACGATAGGTGCGATGGCAGTAAGCAGCATCGTCTTGATTCCTGACGTTGTATTCATTTTTCACCCTATTTAGTAGCGTTAACTTCCATAAAAGTATCTCTCAAGAAAGATACTTTCTAGAAAATAATAGAGAAATGGTTTTTAATCAAGTATCTTTTCAAAAAGATACATTCAGAGGGAGAGATCATGTCATCAGATAACACCATGCCAAATGACAAAGTGGATGCCATTCTTGCACAGTGGCACAATGTCAGACCGGAGCTAGATTGCTCGGCGATGGGTATTGTTGGCCGATTAAGCCGCACCCATGGACTTTGGAAACCTCAATTAGATCAAGTCTTCCAACGCTTTGATTTAAGCTCAGTTGAGTTTGATATTCTGGCGACCATCCGTCGTAGCAATACCGCCATCACGCCTACTGAGTTGTACCAAACCTTGATGCTCTCTTCCGGTGCGATCAGTACACGCATTGAACAACTGGTGCAACGCGGATTAGTGCAGCGTATTGCCAGCGATCAAGACAGACGCAGTTGTAAGGTAATTTTGACCGAACAAGGACAAAGGTTGATCGACCAAGCCTTGAATGCCCATGTCGACAATATGAATCGCATGTTGGAAGTGCTCACTAACCAAGAACAAATACAGCTAGAGCAGCTCTTAAAAAGAATTCTGCTGGCAGAATAAAAGCAACCACTTCGAGGAGAGCCGTTTTAAAAGACAAGCGCTTCTGGACGAAAAAGCGCTCGACGCGGATTGTGCAACAAACTTGAAAATAACGCTGGGGAATCTGTTTTCAACAAACATGTGCAAAAACTCTTGCTCCATGGCGTAAACCGTAGCCAAAGTGATAGTAACCAGCAGCACAGTTACAGCTTCAAGTAGGAAGGAAATACGTGCGTAAGCTCATACTTCTTTATTAACCAGCAGCTCAACACCTTGATTCGGCTTTGTTCGCGCTAAGACCATTGTTAGTATGAGGTTATTGATGTACCAATGACTTGGATAATGTAATGAAAGATGATCTTCTCGCGATTGTGACCAATGCAGCATTAAATCCCAAACAAAAAACCCTTGCTTTAGCGGCTCAAGCAGACGCCAGTTTACCCTATGTCTCTCGTAGTCCAAAATTAATTGAGGCGATGGAACAAGGCATTATTTGTGATATGTTTGAAGGACATGCGCCGTTTAAACCTCGCTATGTATTACCCGACTATCAACGCTTCCTCACGCAAGGATCATCGTATTTAGAGCTAACACCGGCAGAAGATTTTGACGATGCATTAATGAAATTGATGGTTTTATATCATCATGTTCCATCGGTGACGAATATGCCGGTATTTTTAGGCTACCTTGACCAACTGCTGCTACCTTATTGCCATGATGTGACCGATGAACATCTTTACCGTTCATTAAAACGGTTTTGGATTCAATTAGATAGAACGCTTCCCGATGCATTTATGCATGCCAATATTGGGCCAGAAGATAACCGTGTTTGCCGCATGGTGTTAAAAATCGATGCTGAATTACAGCAAGTTGCCCCTAACTTAACACTCATGTTCGACCCCGAACGCACGCCAAACAGCCTACTTCGTCAAGCAACGGATAATATTATTCATTGCAGTAAGCCTCATATCGCCAACTGGCCCTTACATCAAGCCATCTTTGCTGAGCAAAATACCCAGCCTAGTTTCGGTATTGTCAGTTGTTATAATGCGTTACCCGTTCGTGGCGGCGCAAATACCTTAGTACGTCTAAACCTTAAAGCTGTAGCTGAACAAGCGCAGACCATAGAGACATTGTTAAATCAGACCTTGCCTTATTATTGTGACTTGATGTACGAACTGATAGAGCAACGTTGCCGATTTTTACATCAACAATCAAATTTCTTTCAAAGCTTTTTAGTGACTGAAGGGTTAATCGAAGAACAGCGATTTGCGCCAATGTTTGGTATTTATGGCATGGCCGAAGCAGTTAATCATTTATTAGCCGATCAAGCTGAATACGGACGCGATCCAGCAGCGAATCAATTGGCATTAACCATTACTCAAGCCTTAAGTGATATCGTTACCCAGACACCCGTAACCTACGGCTTGGCGAATCGCGCTTTACTGCATTCACAAGGTGGTTTATCGATTGATACACAAACCACTCCAGGGATCCGAATTCGCTACGGTCAAGAGCCCGATCCCGTTAGCCATTTACTCGCATTAGCGCCGCAGCATGCTTACTACCACTCTGGGGTGAGTGATATTTTAACCCTCGACGAAACCATTAAAGCCAATCCTCAAGCGTTAACCGATCTCTGCCTAGGTGCTTTTGCCCATGGAATGCGAGAATTTACCGCCAATACCCAAGGTAACGATTTAGTCAGAATTACCGGCTATATGGTAAAAAAATCCGACTTAGAGGCCTATTATCAACAAGGTTCGCGTACCAATACAACGGCACTGGGCGCTGAAGCCTGCACCGAAACCAAAGTGACTCAACGAGTACCAAGAGTAGTAAGTCATGAATTTATTGCAGGTGAATAATGCCAACGACTGTCAATCACAACCAGGAGCAGGCTATTTATCAACCATCAATAACCGGGCAAATTGCCCGCTTATTGCCTTATTCTGTGGTCGATGGGCCCGGCAACCGGTTGGTATTTTTTCTACAAGGCTGTAATTATCGCTGCCCCGCTTGTCATAACCCACAAACGATTGATCGCTATAGTGAAGATTCACAAGCGCTGACCGTCTCGGCTGCAATTGAGCAGATAAAGCAACGGCGACAGTTTATTTCCGGCATTACTCTCAGTGGTGGTGAAGCGAGTTTGCAAATCGAATTTGTTTGCGCATTGTTTAAAGCGGTGAAAACTAGCCCTGAGCTCTCGTCATTAACTTGTTTACTCGATAGCAATGGCAGTCTTGCCCGCAAACACTGGCAAAGTGTGTTGCCTTGGATGGATGGAGCCATGATCGATTTAAAAGCATGGCAAGAAGCGTGTCACTTTCAATTAACTGGCCATAGTAATTTAGCCGTTAAGCGGTCATTACACTTTCTGGCTGAACATGGCAAGTTAAGCGAAGTGCGTTTGTTACTCATTCCCGATAAAACAGACTATGACCAATATAGCGACGCATTAGCGCAATATTTAAATCAGTTACAACAATTACAATCCGCTAAAGGAGCGCCTTTTCAACTACGAATTAATGCATTTACCAATCACGGTGTCTCAGGAGTCGCTAAATCGTGGTCAGCGGCCACTACAGAGCAAGTGAACCACTTAATGGCCAAGCTCAAACACCAAAATAACTGGGAGATGGAAGGCGGTGGCCAGTGAGTGACCTATTGACCTAGCACAGATTGAAACCGCTGCCAGCTAGCACTGGAAAAGAGCTAAGAATAGCTCTCATCATCCCCATGAGCACAGACAGATGATGTGATTAGAGTATTAGGCTAAACGAACGTAGAGGACATTGCAGCATCTCTCAGTAAGAAGGACATCTAGTTATAAAATGACCCTCTCATGAGGGTCAAAATCGTTGATATAAAATACAGATCAAACCATTAGGTACGAATATGCTTAATCGCAGCATTCAAATCATCAACATTGTTCTGCAAATCCCTCACGACTGGAGCGAGTTGATTAATGGCAATATTCATATCCGATGAGAGTGATTTAATATTACTTAAATTGCTGGATATTTCATCACTAACGGCTAATTGTTCTTCGGTTGCCGAAGCTATGGATGTATTGAGTTTATGGATTTCAATCGCTGAGTTTTGTATAGTACTTAATCCTTCATTCGCGGTTGACATATTGCTACGTGTTGATTGCATTTTATCAGCACTGGAACGAATCGTTTTAGTCGACTGCTCTGCTTTTTCTTGCAGAGTAGAAATCATGGTTTCAATTTCACCGGTGGACTGCTGTGTACGTTGAGCGAGTGAACGAACCTCATCGGCGACAACCGCAAACCCTCGCCCTTGTTCACCGGCTCGAGCTGCCTCAATCGCTGCATTCAACGCTAATAAATTGGTTTGCTCTGCAATCGCCTTAATCACATCAAGGACATTACCGACATTATTCGATTCATTGGCTAATTGCTGGATCACTTCTGATGTTTTAGTAAATTCACTTTCTAAATCACCAAACTCATGGGTCGTTTTATCAAAAACCTGCTTACTGGTACTGGCTTCTTTTTCTGCACTGCCTGCGTATTGCTCGGCCATGGTGGTGCTTTCCGCCACCGTAGAAAGCGCAGAGGTCATTTCTTCCATGGCGGTCGCTGCCATTTCTAACTCTTGACTTTGTTGATTAGCAACCTTGGCGTTTTGCTGTGTAACATCACGAATCGTTTCTGAAATAGCAGAAATCGTATGATTAACTTGATTTATTTTAGTAATGGTTGATGAATAACTGGCCAATACTTTGTTGATGGTTGATCCGATAATTCCTAATTCATTCTTACTTTGATCATCTACCCGTAAAGTTAAATCAGAGTTTTTATCTACCTGTTGCAGCAACGTTGCCATGGTATCGATTGGCTTCACCACTTTACGATTAACAATAAAATAACCAATAATCGCTATCACGAACACACTGATGAGTGAAATATTGCCAATCAACACGGTATTTTTTACTTTCTTCGCTGCAATATTAAACTGCTGATTAGTACGATTCTCTAATTCAATGAAAAACTTATCAATTGGGGCCATAATTTTGGCTTTTTCTTGATGATATTGAACACTGTGTAGTAATTCGATAGCCATAGAGCGATCTGGTGCTCTCCTGACGGTATAATTACCGTTAGCATCAGCAAAACGTCCTTTCACTGCATTCATGGCTTTTACTTCCATATTCACCAAAGCATCTGAATTGGCTTGAGCTTCTCGCAATAATCGAAACTCTTGCTCAGTAAACCCTAAATCACTCATCATTTGATTTAGTGAGATAGCCTTGCCATCAGGCTTTGGTTTTTGGCCATGTTGTAAAACAAGATCCCAATAAATGGTGTGGTAATTTTCTGGGCGGGGTTTCTTTCCGTTACGAATATCTAAAATATCCATATACATTTTTTCGTATTTTTCATCACCGGTGACCACATAAGTTCGCCCTAAACGGGTTAAGTCATCCGAGCTTTGGCGAAGTTCATCAGCAGCTTGATAAGATTGATAACGCACTTGCGCCATATGATCGACTTGGTGCATCAAACCATTGAGTTGTAACACCGTTAAAACGCTAATAATGATTCCAGCCCCAATAACAGCAAATACAAGCTTCATGGTATTGTTTATCGTCATAACCCCATCCTCTGTTTTCCTCTCGCATGCCATTGAGGCTCGCAATAATCACTCACTATTTAGCATAGAACAAAGTGACCAAAAGAGAGCATTATCTGCATCAATTCACAACACAACGGATTATCCAGACGTTAGCATAAGGTATGGAAATATAGAGAGTTAGTTCAACAGCCCCGCCATTAAATTGCGGGACAGATGAGCCTGCCAAGTCAATAGTGACAATGTCACTATTAAGTGTCGGTATGACAACTGGATAATAAGGCTTGATACATCGAATGAAAGCCAAGCAACGACACTTTTATTTGCTCATGCTGTTGTTCATCGCCTATTAAATTAATGAGCAATTGTTTAGCATTAAACCAGTGAGTTAAGCTGTCTTGAGGTATAGTGGCCCAATGAGTCGTTCCTTTCACCCAAACATCCATCGAAATTGGCGCTTTATCATCTAACATGCCGCTCGCTTGATAACCGAGGTCTGCATAGGGTAGTGAGTTAAAAAATAGTAAATTCACCCCTTCTGTTGTGCAGCGCATGACAACCATGTCTGACAGCCGATCACTCTGACTATGGCTCACGCCCAAAATGACCACTTCCCCCCGCTCTTCAGTGTGAGATTGATAGTGCTCCCAATCTTGATAGGTGTGCGCCAGTTGTAATTCAGCCACCACTTTTAAGGGGATTAAAATCAATAGAATAGTAAAAAACCGTTGTTTCATATTGTCTGATTCCTTCGCACGACGCGCGCCATGATATGAATTGACGAAAAAGGTCTGCCAGACCCACAAACCATGGTTCTGGCATGACTCAATAATCATTCGTGTACTGGTAGTAAAATGGCTTCAAACCGCTCAGCATGAGCTAAAAATGGTTGCATGATCGCATCTACTTTTTCTTTAGAGACATGTTGATTCGCGCGTCGCTGTGCTTGAATCAAGGCCGGAGAGTCGGTAAGACGGTAGCTTTTTTCCAGCTCACTCAGTATGCCTAAATCTGAACGTAAATAGCGTGCGATTTGGTCCTCACGCTGTATTTGCTTGTTTTTAAGGACATCTGCATCACTCCCCTGTTCTGCTACCTGACGTAAAACGTCATGCGTCAGTGATAACAATTCATCAACTCGTTCCGGATCACAAGAAAATAGAATGCGCCCTTCTGCTTGCGGGCTGTCAGGATCTTGCCAAAACCAGCTGGTGACACCATAAACTCCCGAAGCTTCTTCACGCAATGTCAAACGTAATTGTTCTTGTACTAACTCACCGGCTAATTCCAAATAATAAGCATGATCTGGACGCCAAGAGGCTGCTTGAGCTAAATACAGTTCGACTTCTGCTCGAGGCTCTTTCGAATCAAACACTCGCAAACCTTCCTTTGGTGATTGCGCATAAACTGAATACGCTGAACGTTGCTGAGCATGGTACGGTAATGAGGCAAGATAATGGGCAGCTAAACGTTCAAGCTGGTCGGGTTGGATATCCCCGACTACAAAATACGTATAATCGGTCTTGTTGGCGAAATATTGCTGATAAATATCACTTAAACGCTGGCTCGTGAAGCGTGCAACTTGTTCACTCCTCTCACTATAGACGGTCGGGATATTGGGGTAGCGTAAAGCGGAAACGCGACGAATAAAACGATCCATTCCATCACTATGCTGGCTACGCTGCAACATATCAGTCTGGTACTCTTTTAAGACCTTTTCAGAAACAGGACTTGATGCCAATTTAATATGCAATAACTGAAACATTTTATCGACATTGTCGGTTTTTGCCCAACCTGAGAATCCTTGTTGATAATCATCAAGAATAGTTGACATGACAACCGGATTGCCTCGAAAAATGCTTTGTAATTCCGGTAAGGAAACCTCGCCAATTCCCGTTTCATCGACTAAGCTCACCGCAGTACGCAAAACGTGGTAGTCCTCACGAGGGACGGATCGTAATCCGCCTGAGGTTAAGGCTTTAAAATGTACCTGACCAGGGTTGCTATCACTATAACGATAAATCAGCTTACTTCCATTGCTTAGCCGATACTCTGTCAACTGATGTTCGGCCCAACGTTTTTCTCGTTTCACCGAGCCAGGATGAGGAGACACCACTGGCAAACTCGCTTGATGCTGTTCTCGCCGCCATTCACCCTGAGGTGTGGCCATATAAGTTTCCCAAAGCTCATGCCAAGAGCCTGTAGTCAATACGGGTTTAGAACGATTCACTGGCTGAGTGATTAAAACCAAGCGTGATTCCGGCTTAATCAACGCCTGAAAGGCTTGATTAACTTTATCTAAAGTCATGCTGCTTAGAAATCGATGATTAAGACGATATTTATCTTCTTCGCTCAAAAGTAATTGACCACTGGCAGCAGAAACCATTAAATCACCCACGAGATCAATGCTATACATAACCTTTTGCTGTGCGGCTGCATTAATTCGATTTAATCGAGCGATCTCGCCATCAAATTCATCGAGCGTAAATCCATGCTGTTGAACCTGAGCGAGAAAAGCCATTAATCCTTCTGTTGCTTGTTGGTAATGATCCTGCACAAGTTGTAGCGAAAAAACAGCTTGGTGGGTCTCTCGTCCAATATTACTGGCATAAAAACTGGCCGAACTGACCGCATGCGTCTCTTGTTGCTCCCAATCTTGCAATCGAATATTTAATAGCCGAGTGGCGATTTGAGTGGCAAGATCTTGTTCATAACGGGCTAACGTATGTTGCGGTAAATAATCAGAAAAGAAACTCAACTCAACACTTGGAGTGGTTATTCCTTCTTCAGAAACCACTGCACTTCGCCATCCATCAACCAAAGGAATGCTATAGTCAATCGTTTCTAAAGGAGTATTAGGTTTGGAAAGCGACGAGAATTGTTCATGAATTAATTGTTCAACTTGAGTAGGATCAATGTCTCCAACAACGACTACGGACATATTATCTGGCCGATACCAACGGTGATAAAAATCCGCAACACGTTGATTAGAAACTGTTTTAATGGTTTTAACATCACCAATAGGATCCCTTTGCGTATAGCGAGAACCCGCCATTTCTATGGCGCTTTTTTTATCACCTAACCTTAACATCGGCCCTAAGCGCGCTCGCCACTCTTCCAATACAATTCCACGTTCTGCATCCAGATCATCTTTAAACATCGTGACACGGCTTGCCCAATCAGCAACCACATTCATGGCTAATGTCAAAGACTCAACGTCATTTTTCGGCAGATTAAGCTTATACACGGTATTTTCAAAGTCGGTAAATGCATTGATATCAACGCCAAATTTCATCCCCGCCTTTTCTAGCTCGGCGATCACTTGATTACCCGGATAATGAGCCGTTCCGTTAAACGCCATATGCTCAACGATATGGGCAACGCCGCGCTGATCATCGTCTTCATTCATCGAACCAGCATTGACCACAAACCGAATATAAACACGAGACTCGGGTTGCGAATTTTTAGCGATATAGTAACGAAATCCATTCGCTAATGTTCCGACGGTTATATTAGGATTAAAACGTAATGACTCGAGCGGAGCCGTTGTCGATGTGTGAATCAATTGACAAGCCGCCAACCAGATCACACTAGATAAAATCACAATTTTTCTATAATTCATAAATAAGAAAATGCCTGAGTTTGAATAAACAATGCCAATAAAGACGAGCGAATCCGCAGACGTACGATACAAAAGATTTATCTGGTAAGATAAAAGACCCAGGGGTTAACAGACTTCACCACAATAACAAAAACAACCAGTGGCTCATCACCACTGGCTGTGACTGATAACCATCAAATCATTAGAATTCGTAGCCTAATTCCAGCCAAAATTCTCGCCCAGGAGAATAAAGCCCATATTCACCACTACCACTTGATTTCACTGCACTTTGACGGACTTGATCGAAAACATTTAACACATCTAATTGCACATAGGCGCGGTGGGTATAACCTAAACGAGGTTGCCAACGTAAACGCGTATCCCACTGTGTGTGGGTTCCGAAATCGAAACTGCGGTGCATTTCTAGCCCATCCGGTGTGTCATTAACGTATTCATACCCTTTTACTGGTGCTTTAATGTATACCTTGTTTGACCAAACCAGATCATGCTTTGGCACCATCATATCGAGCCCAAGCCTGACAACCCACTCATCGGTACTGCTATTGACCGCTTGCTCCATTTGGGCACGAGTCATGATCTTCCCATCTAGATAAACCAATTGATTTGGATCGATATTTTTATTCAATGCCACCCTGTCAGTATCTAACCAGTCAGCACCTAATGTGGTTGACCAATGCGTCTCTCCCAGTACCCAAGGCGTAATATTACTCACTTGTAAGGTGTAGATATCGACCTGGTAATGGCTTCCATTTGAATAGGAATCGACTTTTTTACCCGCAACATCTTCTTGCTGAACAATAATTCGTTTTTTGTTATCACGTAATACGTACTGAGCAGATAAGGCAAAATTACCGATATTTTGCACAACGCCGACGCTCAGTTCATCAGCGAATGGCGTCTCTAGTTGGGTAATCGTCTCATAACGACGGGTATGATCGTCATTCAGCTTTAATACCTCTCCTGCCAGTTTCATCGCAGCGAATGAACGACCGTAATAACGGTTGATGCCTAGATTAAAACGAGTATTGGATAACGCTTGCCAACTACTGGAAAACCTCGGCGCAAGATTGGTATTACCTAAATAATCATCCCGATCAACTCGGATGCCCGGACGGACAGATACCGAATTCCATTTGATCAAATCTTCCATATACCAAGAATAATCCTGATAAGCAGTATGAATACGTCCCTTGCGCGTGGTTTCTGTTTTATTCATCAACTCAAAATCACCCATCATCATCGTGGTATTCTGAGTTACATCTTGATCACGCTTAAAGCGATAATCGGTTTTCCGATACGCCGCTCCGACTGAAAAACCGTGCGAGGCCTTGCCCCATGTGAAACGGTCAAATTGATAATCGAGCATCACTTGCGTATTTTCTTGAGCAATTTGACTATCCCCATACCCCCCTAACTCGTAATTCATCTCTGTATCAAGATCAATGATGACTTGTGCTTGATTGGCCGAAGAATCACGCTCATCGAAAAATTTATCGTATGCAGCAGTCGCAGTGAGTTCACCCACACCAAATCGTTGTACCCATTTAATGGTGGAACCATACGCAACATGGCTATCTGTCACATTACCATCGATATTTTCAGCATAATATTTTCCTTCTTGATAATCAGAAAAACGAACGCCAAACTCCAAACGACGTTCAACATCTGGAGTCCAATTAAAATTCGCTAAAAAATTATCAGAACGACGAGTATGGTTCTGTTTATCCGTTTTCCCTTGTGGATTGAGCATCCGCGTTTGTTCAATATCAGAATCACGCCGACTAAAACCTATCACCATGCCGATATCATCCGTGAGTGCGTGTTCAGCCATCACACTGAAAAATTCCTTATGATACTTGGGCTGAAAATCGGCATTAAAACCATTAGGGACGGCTTGATTGACTAAATCTTTTGCTGGCTCATCGACCTTCATTGATGCCCAACTCGATTGGGTCGTTCGATAACGTAACTTCACTTGATCTTCGCCGCTGTATTGGCGTGTTTCCGCCACCACCGCTCCACCAGTAAAACCACCTAATCGAGCCGGGACATCACTGCTATAAACCGTGACACCGGATAATAAATTCGCATCCAAAAAGTAAGCTTGTTCAGAACTACGATTAGGATTCACCCCCATAGAACCATCAAATAGTGCACCAGTCGGGTCAATATCATTATTGATATTAATGCCATCTAACATGTAGGCAGTCTGACTGGCATCCGCACCATTAATTGAAACTGATGCCGGTTTTATTTCTCCTCCGGTAAACCCTTGTAAGTCTCCCTCCGCAAAGCGAACGTTCGGATTATCTTTAAGATAATCCGTCAAATTCCCATTTGACGTTGGCGTGTTGCTAATATCTTCAGCATTGAGGGATTGTTTGATGGTTGTCTCATCCTCTTTAACATCAGTAACGGTGACTGTTAAATCCGAAGGTACATCATCTAAGTGAGATTGAGCAACAAGAGGACCACTGCAGAAAGCGATTGCAACGGCAATCAGGCTTTTATTAAAATAACGCATAAAAAATAATCAAATAATAATCGTTATCATTTAGATTATCACTAATAATTAACTAAGTAAATTGTGTTAAAGAACACCGCATAAAATAGAGCGTCTTATTTGGTGATAAATCAGCAGCAACGTTATCAGGCTATTGATTAACCGAATCGCTTAATATTGCCCGTAAACAACAAGTGAGTGATTGTGTTGTAACTTATTGTAAAACCTATACACACAAACTGGTACAACCAGAAAATCACTTTAATTCATTGATCTTGATAAATTAAATCTCTATCTTGCGCCTCTTTTTAGAAAACCACAGCGCCGTTTCCTTTGACAACTTTTTAACAAAACATTAACATCAGATTTTGTGTACTCTTTCTACTACAGGGTTCTTTTATTTCACCTTTTTGTACCCTGTCGCTCTTCAGCTTGAAGTGATGATTTCCAAAGTTAAGAGAACAAGATAGGCAAAGCGGCGCACAAAATAATCATCATGCTCCCAATCATTTGAGATTGCAGTTTTTCAGTGCATGCCTTGCTCAGTTTATGGTCAGTGCTGCCACTGTCATTTCAAGTGGAATGGATAAAAGACCGAGGAGGTCGAGAATGTTAAATAAATCTTCCCTTGCCGGCTGTATTGCTGTGCTATTAACCGGGCATGCCAGTGCCGCAGGATTTCAGGTTGCAGAACACTCAGCATCCGGTTTAGGCCGCGCATTTTCAGGAGAAGCGGCAGTGGCCGATAATGCCAGTGTGCTGGCGCGAAACCCCGCCGCCATGATGCGGTTTAAGACGGCGCAATTTTCTGGTGCACTGTCGATCGTCGATCCTGAAGTCAATGTGGACGATCTTTCTAACCACCAATCAATGAAAGATGTCGCACCACTACAAATTGTGCCTGCAGCCTACTATATCAGCCCAATCAATGACCAATGGGCATGGGGCTTTGCCATGTTTACCACCTACGGTGTTGCCACTGACTATCCGGATGACATTTATGCTGGTGATTTAGCGGGGGATACTTCGCTGATTTCAATCAATTTGAACCCCAATATCGCCTACCGCGTTAATCCAGAGTTAAGCGTAGGTTTTGGTCTTGATTTGGTCGTAGCCAAGGCCGAGTTAACTCGTCATAAAGGTGGCCTTGCTCCTTTCATGGGCGATGGAAAACCTAGCGATAAACTGATTGGAATGAAAGGCGATACGGTTGCATTAGGCTGGAATATTGGTGCAATGTACGAATTTGATCAACAAAACCGCATCGGTTTGGGTTACCGCTCACGGGTTAAACTCAATTTCGATGATGGTGAATTCTCCAGTTACGATACTGGTATCGCCACCAGCGCCGTGGTTCCTGGGCAATTAAAAATTGAACTGCCGGCGATTTTTGAACTCTCTGGTTTCCATCAACTGAATGATCAATGGGCAGTCCATTATAGTTACCAACACACGGATTGGAGCAGCTTTAAAGAGCTAACTGCAACCTCCAACCAATGTAAAAGTGGCACCTGTTTCCAAAAAATCGAGCAATATGAAAACAATAGACGCTGGTCTGCAGGCGCAACGTACACCGCCAATTCGACTTGGACGTTACGCGCAGGATTGGCGTTTGATGAACAAGCGGGAGAAGCCACCCTCAGCATCCCAGACAGCGATCGCTTCTGGTATTCAGCTGGTTTTACCTACACCATTAACCCACAGTTGACGATGGATGCGGGTTTTGCTCTTGTGCAAAGCCGTAATGGATCATTTACTGAGCAGAACCAAATTGGTCAAAACCTCAAATTTAAATCTGAGGCTATCGCTTATATCAGTGCGCTGCAATTTAACTACCGCTTTAATTAATTTCGGAGTCGAACATGAAACAGATAATTAAACTTTCACTACTCTGCTCTGCACTCTGGTTAGTCGGCTGCGGTGATGAGAGCAATAGCGCTGGTGCTAACACCGAGGTAGCGTACGAATCCTATATTCAACAAGCCTTGCAACGTGATACCACGATCAAATTTGCCTTAAGTGGTCAAGAGGCTAATGTACCTCTGCCTTCTTTTGCGCTAATGAATGCCAATGATGGCACATTAGAACTTCCACCTGGTAACAATACGACTGGATCGAATCCACTGGTTGCGATGGGACAAGTTGATGGCTGGCCCATCACTATGCCGCTGTTCCTCGATTTTAAAGGCGCAGGTTTGGCCGATAACATCATCACATCGGGTATTTATCTGTACGAGTTAACCGACTCGATGACCGGCTCTCCAAGTATCAAAACCTTATTAACCAATGGAGTGGATTACACTGCCATCTCCAGTGCCGCTTCCGATAAAATTCTCATTGTGCCGACCAAAGCACTCAATGCCTCTTCAGAATACATTTTGGCGGTCACCTCAGAAGTCTCGGATGCCAACGGTAATCCGGTGGGAACCTCTGCAAGCTATGCCGCACTGAAATCCAAAAACAAGATTTACAGCGAAGGAGATATTGCGACGCTACAAAAAGTCACTCAAGGGGTGGAGAAAATCTTCCAACTCAGCGGCGTCGATGAAACTCAAATCGTCTACTCGACGTGGTTTTCTACCCAATCGGTAAGCAATACCCTGTTTGCCACGCGTGGTGCAACCGCATCCGCTTTTGCCAGTGGCAGCAACCAATTAGAGACCGTGTGGAAACAAACGGGTATTGGACTCGATACCGCTTACACAATGCACTTAGGTACACCCGTTGATTTCGCTGCCGCTCTGACAGCCGATGACAATTTCAGTACCTATATTGGTGCAGACAAAAAAGCGGCTATTTTAGGGACTTACACGGCCAATACCGTTAACGTCACTAAGGGAACTGTCCGTCTGCCTTACTACCTTGAAACTGGCAGTCACTGGAATACTCAGCCGTTTGAATCGGCGATGCCAAGCCTTGCCAAGATCAAAGCCGCACTGGCAGACAGTAAAGAGCAATTAACGATTAGCAGCCAACTGCTTGCCGCGGGGATTGATACCAGCAAGCTCGCCACTGATGCGAGTGAACAGCTCAAGCTGATGGGTTTAACCTTGACCAAATCGGATGGTAGCCCGCTGGATCCTGAACGTTACATCACTCGCTATTCACCGGTACCCAAAGTGAAATCAGTGCAAGATGTGCCATTTTTACTGTTTACTCCGGCAGGTGCTGCGCCAACTGATATTGTGATTTATCAACATGGTGTCACCTCTGCCAAAGAAAATGCCTACGCTTTCGCGAAAAACCTCACCGCAGCGGGGCTAGCAGTCATTGCCATTGATTTACCGCTGCACGGTGAACGAAGTTTAGACAGCACGCGCTCGGCCAATCATGATCCTCTTGCTTACATCAACCTCACCTACTTGACTGTGGCGCGGGATAACTTGCGCCAAAGCATTCTCGATGTATTGGGGCTGCGTGCTGCGTTAACCGTTTCACAGCCACTATTCACGGGGACGTCACTGTCTGGCATCAATGTCGCAACGGGATCAAAAGTGCGCATGCTTGGACATTCATTAGGCGGTATTGTTGGCACCTCGGCAGTGGCCGAGAGCAATAAAACGTTGGGCTCGACTCCAGCCGATGCACTATACAGCTTCTCTGGCGCGGCTATTCAAAACTCCGGCGGACAAATTGCCAATTTGCTATTGGGCTCTGAATTCTTTGGCCCGCAAATCAAGCATAACGTTGCATTAAGCGCTAGCACGGAATACAAAGGGTTTGCTAATGCACAATGTGCCAGCTTAGATGATTCTGCTTGCTATAACTTGTTCACGTCCTTGGCAACCCAAGAGCAGCTTGCCCAAGTTACTTCTGGTTTTCAGATGTTCTCGTATGCGGCGCAAACTCTACTCGACACCATTGATCCTTACTCTGTGGTGAGCACCCAACTGAGTCATAGTCCAATCACAACGGCTCTCTATTTCTCTGCAGTTGATGGTGATGCCGTGGTTCCCAATCTAATCGATTCGGCGGTGTACCTCAGCCCTCAATTCGCTGGTACAGAACCTCTGGCTGAGCTGCTGAGTTTAAATAAACTCAACTCAACCCAATTGCCACCATTACCTACAACCAAAAGCTTTGTTCAGTTCAACAGCACAGCGAAACACTCAACCTTTGTTGCCCCGCAAGACGCAGACTATGCTGATTTAGCGCATCATACTGAGATGCAAACTGAAACCGTCGATTTTCTGAGCAATGATCGTTTAGATCAGGTTAGCAATGCCGATGTTCTGAAATAAACACGATAATCACGAGGTAGCCACTTGCCGCCATCACGAAGCGGCAAGTCAGCCCGAGCAACACCGGACGTATATACTCTGCTTTTGCTCATAGACGATTTGCCTCACCAAGGCATACAAGCATATTTGGGCCTAGCGATAAAAACTCTCGGATTGCACCAGTGCAATCCGAGTCGTTATCGATTAATACATTACTACCATCCAATGCAAGGCTATAAATTATGAGCGAATGATTCGATTGCGCCCATTTTTTTCGGGGAAAGGAATACCTAATGATTTCATTTTTCGATATAAAGTTGTTTTATGTATACCAAGCTCGTCGGCAGTGGCAGCCCGATTGTAATGATTACGCTCTAAAGCAACCTGAATAGAGCGTCTTTCAGCCACTTCACGTACCCTATTAATGTCTTGCTCCTCTGAATCTTGCGATGTTGCCAAGCTTAATCCGGTTTTCAGACACACTGGATTAATCTCTTCGCCTGAACATAAAACAAAAGCACTTTCAACCATATTTTCTAACTCTCGGATATTACCCGGCCAGTCATGTGCCATCAGCAACGCAAGCGCTTCAGAAGTTATACCTTGAATATGACGTTGATGTTTCTGATTAAACTTACGAATAAACTGATCAACCAATAATGGGATATCTTCTTTACGTTCACGTAAAGAAGGCAATTTCAGATCCACGACATGAATTCGATAGTACAAATCCTGCCTGAATTCACCATTAGCTACCATTTGCTGTAAGTTCCGGTGAGTTGCGGCAATAATTCTTACACTACTTTTTTCTGATCGAATGGCACCCAAAGGCTCATACTGTTGCTCCTGTAAAACGCGCAGTAATCGAACCTGAAATGCAGGGCTAATTTCACCAATTTCATCCAGAAATAAAGTGCCGCCCTCTGCTAATTTGAATCGACCTGGCTTATCCCGAGCCGCGCCAGTAAACGCGCCTTTTTTATAACCAAACAATTCAGACTCCAACAAATTGTCTGGTAGTGCCCCACAATTAACCGCCACGAAAGGCTGATCAGAACGGCTACTCATCTCGTGAATCGCTCGCGCTAACAACTCCTTCCCCGTTCCAGTGTCTCCTTGGATCAAAACGGTAATTGGGCTTTGCGCAATCGCGGGTAATGATTCAAAAAGCTGGCGCATGGTTGGGCTATAGCTAATAAAATTGCCGACCCGAAACTGACCATGCAGCGCATTTTTTAGCGCTTCAACTTCGCTCAAATCCCGAAAAGTCTCAGCTCCCCCAATCACATTGCCATTGGCATCTTTCAGTACCGCAGTCGATACAGAAATAGGGATCTGCTCGCCATTAGCGTTAATAATAAAACCGGGCTTATTAATGATTGGCGTCTGATCTTGCAGAGTACAACGCAGTGCACAATTGGCCTCACACATACTGGATTTAAAGACTTCAGAACACAATTGACCGAGTGCTTCTGCTCGGGAAATACCAGTAATCATTTCCGCCGCTCGATTAAAAAAGCTGATTCGCCATTGATCATCAACGGTAAAAACACCGTCGGAAATACTTTCTAAAATATCGATGGTAAGAGTTGGGTAAGGTGCCTGATTGAATGTATCCATAACGCTTCACTTAGCATCGCAGCCGATAAAACAGCAGTGTGGGATAACGGCCCATTACCCCACACCTCACAAGTAATCTCTATGCAACCAACATTGACCTTAGCATCCATGCGGTTTTCTCATGAACACGCATACGGTCAGAAATAAGAGCCGCCGATGATTCATCACCCGCGTCCTGAGCGGCTTTTAAGATTTCTCGGCAGGTTCTAATCACTTGCTCATGGCTTTGCGTTAGAATCTTGACCATCTCCATCGCCGGTGGGATCTCTTCCACTTCTTTAATTGAACTTAAAGCAGATAAAGACTTATAAGTACCCGGTGCAACAATATTCAATGCACGAATACGTTCGGCGATATCGTCCACAGCCGTTGCAAGCTCAGTATAATGCTCCTCAAACATTAAATGTAAATCACGAAACTGCCGACCAGTGACATTCCAGTGAAAATTATGAGTTTGTAGATAAAGTGTATAACTGTCTGCCAGCAGACGCTTCAAACCTTCCGCGATCGCAATACGATCCGCTTCATTGATTCCTATATCGATAGAATTCATTTTATCTCCTTGATTTATATAACACTTATTATCTTGAGTTTATAAAGCTCACCCATAAGCATAATCTCTTTTCTCCCGCAAATAAATAGCATATGCTATTAACTTATATTTTATACAAAATAGCGACATAGAAAAATGATCCGTCGTGTTAGGCACTCAATCTACCGCGCTATTTTAGACAATGTTAAATTAGCTATTGCTAATTATTACAGTCAACACTAAGATAAACCGACTATAACGCGTATAAATCATGACTTAGATGAACCCGAGTTAATCGTTATATTTTACGCCAACCGACTAAATAAAAGGTTTGATATGAATAAGTTATCGATAAACCAACCCGATGCTATAAAAGAAGAAAACCGATTAATGCACTTCCCTATTTCTATGTTTTCTATCGTCATGGGGCTAAGCGGTTTTTCCATCGTATGGCAAAAATCTCTAGGAACACTGTTTCCTTGGCTAACCACCTTTACTAGCGGGTTAGCCAGTGCCGCAATGATACTGATTAGCGGCCTTTACCTTTTAAAACTCATTCGCTATCCCAATGCCGTCATTACAGAAACTAAGCACCCAATCAAAATTAATTTCTTTGCCGCCTTTTCAATCAGCTTGCTGCTTCTCTCTATCGTTTGGCACTCGTTTGAATCACTGTCTTATACATTATGGGGGATTGGAGCCATCGTTCAGTTATCAATCACGTTATGGGCGATGCATAGCTGGATCCACCATGATCATTACCGCCTCGAACACGCTAATCCGAGTTGGTTTATCCCCGTGGTTGGGAACATCATTGCGCCTATCACCGGTGCTAAGCTCGGGTTTATCGAAATAAGTTGGTTCTTTTTCAGCATTGGTATCGTCTTTTGGCTGGTGTTATTCACCATCATTATTAATCGACTCATTTTTCATGCGGTATTGCCTGCACGTTTTAAGCCAATGTTATTTATACTGTTAGCACCACCATCTATCGGTTTTATCTCCTACAGCTCACTCGTACCTGAACTGACCATCTTTTCCAGAGTACTTGCTTCCGTAGCACTCTTTATCGCCACTTTATTATTACTGAATATCAATCAATTTAGAAAAGGCGGGTTCTATCTTTCATCGTGGGCTTTTTCATTCCCAGTCGCTGCTTTTAATATTGCTTTGTTGCGATATGCAGAATTAACTCAGTCAACGGTGAGTTTGTATCTGGGTAGAACTTTATTAGCGGGATTGACCCTACTGATTTTGTGGCTGCTATGGAATACATTTAAAGCCATCAAAGCTGGCGAGATATGTCAACCAGAATAAAGGCGTTTTTCGATGTAACGCGATCAAAAAATACACATTCACTGGTATACCCAAACCACTTGTATACCCAAACCACTTGGAGTGGCAGGTAGGCGGTAAGTGATAAATTTGTCTGGAACAAATTTGTACAACCATCGGCTGGCCTTTGGTGAGAGACAAGAATGGCTCTTATAATCTCCATGAGCATAGACAGGCGATGTGATAGAGATGAGCGAACGTAGCCAACACCGATGCAGCTTTAAGTAGGAAGGGAATACATTCAATAAAACCGTTGCCAAACAAGCTTTGAAGATACGTTAGCAACGGTTAATTCGATAACCAATCAGGACAGTTATTTTAAATCGAATACTCGGTAGAGCGAGTGGTCGTCTTTTTGTTTAGCCGTTATATGCGGATTAAAATACATAACGGCACCGTTACTCAGATCTTTTATATATGGATTGACCGACACGCGTTCCTTTTTATACCAATCTTCGAAATAGTCCAAATTCTCTTTTTTCCACAAATCTTGCTGTTGATTCAATTTCATCGCTGGCACATAAAGAATTTGCTGTATATTGTCATCCCCAGAGAATTTTAATTTTTCGATTGGAAACCCCAAAGGCAAGAATGTTTGAGCCACCATATAATCTCCATATTGTGGTACCAGTGGGATATAGCCATTATTGTCTCTAATTAGCATGGGAATTCGGTCTGTGTTGGCATAACAAGGAGAGTAAACCGCGTTACAACTGACGTCATTGGAACCTTCTACCCTTGTGTAATCAAGCAAGTAGAAATTATCTGCACCTTCATTGTGATACCATTCCGTTGCGTTACTTCCCATGGCAGCTTTTACCGTATTAATCGCTATTTTATTTAACGCTTGCGCTTGTGCATCCAAATCTTGATCATGATCGACTTTTTTTATCGTATAAAGCATTTGATTACCCAAGCTCGCGCTATAGCCCATCCTTACCCCTTGTTGTGCTAATAACTGCATACCAGCTTCAAAAGGTGAGAGACTGCCGAGTGCAGCACCAGCAACGGTCATCACTGAAGCAGTGTTAACCAACTTATGGCTCTCTTTAGTATCATAAAAATAATTATCTAGGTTATTCGCCCTATGCTCAGGTTTAACCCACGTTAAAGGGTAAAGGAAGCGGCTCGGCACTGAGTAATCATCAGCATCCAGCTCATAATCGTCGGCATACTTTCCTTTTAGATTAATATATTCGTTTGGTGTTTCAGCACAACCAAATATAAATGATGAAGCAGCGAGTATTAACACTGACTTTAAGGCCGTCGTTTGGTTAAGCACAATATTTCCTATATTTATTTGATGATTCGCGCCCCAAACAACTTGCAGTTGCTGGCGGGCGGTGAGTACATACCCATCAGGATAGACAGACGATGCGATTGGGGTGAACAACACTTTCGACGGTTTCAGGTTGCACGAACATAAATCATCGAGCATAAGCACTTGATACACCATCTGATGTATGAAAACTTCAATCAGAAAAATGCAAGATTAGGCGATAATTTATTTAGCAACCTCACACTCCACCTCCTGATCTTTAACATCAATGGTACACGATAGATCTGACCACGGAGTTGCTACGGTAAAAGATACGTCACCGCTCCACATGCTTATATCCATAACATAAGCTGTCGGATAGTCTCGCTGTAAGTTAGTTAATGATACATCACCACTCACAGAGCTTGCATTTTTCTCTTTATTGCCCAGTTCACAATATTGAACTGACTTCTCTGTTTTAAATTCATATACAATAATACATGGATTATCTTTCAAAACATAAGCTGCAAATTTTTCTTTCTTCGTGCTCACAGAATAATCCGAAGCATATAAGCGATAATCAGAAGCAATTGTATGAGCTGATACCACCATCAAACATACAGTGAAGGTACGTTTATGCCTCATTCTAAATGCTCCTTTTTTAAATAAATCCATCATGTGAAATATCAAATTAACCCCACGCTTTAACATCCGACACCACTATTTTAAACGTTTGACCATTATGATTAACCGGTGGCGGATTCCCCACGCCAAAATCTCAATCAATTGTAACACCTGATCGATGCCCGTAGACAACTGTATGCATTGGAAAACCGATAAGGATACGTGTAACAAGATTTTGGACAAATCCGAGTTACGACCTTTCGAACATTCTACTTTTTCGGATTACATTTAGTATTGAAATCATGTGGCCAGCCTACATGTAGTTGACCAAGTTCACTCATCCACTACAAAGCCAGAAACAAAGTCGTAGAGACCATCACCTTCTTGCCAGGTATGTGTCGCTAAAAAGACAAACAGTTTGAGCAGGCGACAAAGACCACCATTCTCTCAACATGATCGAACGCCATTTTTGTGATGCATATGTGTTCCTTTCATACTTCTCAAATACCAAGCCATATGATTAGCTGTTATTTAAACGAGAATTGAGCGTCTTCGGGAAAAAGTATCTTGCTAACTGCCTGGAACGGCGTTTGGCTGAGTTGGTTCAACTTAATAAAGTCAAATGCGTGGATGACGTCGGATCACACAACTGGTTAATGCGCGTGTTACTTGAACAGCAATCCGGTTCGAACTATCCCGCAGTTATTCAGCAAAATTTGATGGAAAATGAGCAACTCAAATCTCGGGTAGTTCAAGAGCCATTGATGGAACTAAAGGTGAACTTGGCGGAAATATCGCTTGAACGGTGGTGTTTATGTTTATAAACACTACTTTTGGTCTCTACTAGTAGATGATGATTTAACCAAGAAAGAAGGTAGTCATTTCATGCTAACTAGACTGATGTTTGGTTGTAATTGTTCGAGTTGGTTAATGCTTGTTATGTAATCAATATTTATGTCAAAAGCAAAAGCTAATGATGTATCCCAAGTTTGCTGCATATGAAGTGAATTTAGCACAATACGCTTTAGAGTCTAAATGAAATCTCATAACGCAGACCCCACTTATGTTGATAAAAAAATGTTGCTTATAGCGGTGATGTCAGTTGCATTTCATTCATACGCCGCGACCTCGCATAATTCATCTCTACATATTAAGCCTTTTAGTGTGGCTACATATAATGCTAAGTTCTTATCCTCATGCATGACCAAAGGCAGAGAAGCGAATTTCTTAATAGTTGCTGCCAAATTGGCAAATGTTGACGTGGTGGCTTTGCAGGAAGTTCGCGACCGATTGGCAGTTGAACACTACTTTAAACCATCAGATTGGACAGTGATCATTGACGACGATAGTACCGATGATATGAACCTGGCCTTCGCGGTGCGCAGAGGGGTGAGATTTCGCTTGAACTCAGGAACTACAACCAACGCCGATGAAGTGTTGGATTTTGTTTTCACTAATAAAAATGACAATTTTGTCGATGCCCGAAGAGTTCTAAAGCTTTATATAGAAACAGATATTGGTGAGGTTCTGTTACTTAACCATCATGCTAAGTCACGCTATAGTGGTCGAGCCAGCTCGGAGGTTCAACGGGTTGGAGCTGCTCTTGATATTGTTGAATTTGTCAATGCTCAATCAAACCCGAATATCGTATTGCTCGGCGATTTTAATGATACACCTGATGATGCTTCTTCAAATACATTAGAAATGGGATATGAAGCAATTCGACAAATAGAGAATGTACCCGATCCCTTTTTAATTAATTTGACTGAAACACTAGCAGCTAGAGATATCGTTAGTTATGGTTTAAAAAGCAATGCACTAACAGGTGACTATTTTAAGAAAGTGGATTCGGTAGTTGTTGGCTCACGTCAGACGAACCTAGACAATTACATCACTGACACTATCAACTCACATGGGTTGTATGACCAAATTTATATTTCTCCTGCAATTGATTCAGCGTTTTCTTCAAAATGGCTGATTCGTACGTTTGAGCACCCATCTGCTATCGATGGTAATAATGATACGCGCGCATCTGACCACCTTCCGGTAATTGCAACGTTGGGATTAACTGAGATACCAAAGCCTCATATTAAAATTACTGCCTTACTGCCTAATCCTGTCGGCACAGACTCAAAAAATGAAACCATCACGTTGAAAAGCATTGGCAGTGCTTATGAGGGTGGTTTACTTCTAAAGGATGCAAGTGGTAAAGCGACCCCAATAGATGTTCAGATAAGCAAAGACACTTCCTTATCTTAACGATTCAGTCTGGCGTAACGCTAAATAATTCCGGGGATTCAATTTATCTATTTGATGAGTATGAACGCTTGTTACATCAAGTTGTCAACGATCACCGAAAACTGATCCACTTTTAGCTTAAAAACGATCAATCAAAATTGATCCACCCTTTTACTCAGGTATTGCTCCTGAGCGTCGTTTATCTTTCAATCGATAACTATCACCACTTAACTGCAAAACATGCGAGTGGTGAAGCAGTCGATCTAACATCGCTGCCGTTAATGTCGCATCATCGGCAAATGCGCTAGGCCATTGGCCAAACGATAAATTGCTGGTCAAAATAATACTGCCATACTCATAGCGCTTAGCGATCACATTAAAAAATAGGTTGGCTTCTTCTCGCCCAAACGGCAGGTAACCGATTTCATCAATGATCAATAACCTTGGAGCCATCACAGAGCGAGAGAGGTATTGCTTCAGCTTGTTTTGTCGCTTAGCGGTCGATAATTGCAGCATCAAATCAGCGGCGGTGATAAAGCGCGTTTTCTTTTTAGCTTGTACGGCTTTGAGTCCCAACCCGATCGCTACATGCGTTTTACCGACACCGCTTGGTCCAAGTAGCACCACGTTTTCATTACGCTCAATGAAGGTCAGCGCACTTAATTCTTGTATCTGCTGTTTCGGAACGCCGGTGGC
>NZ_WXWH01000055.1:0-105032 GCF_009904905.1 Vibrio sp. V30_P3S12P165
AATGCTTAAAGATAACAGAAAGCCATACCTTGATTTTTAGAAATAGCGTAATAAATACGCTATGAAATAAATATCCACCTTGTATACCTTATTTATGGAGAATGAAGAAAAAATGAACAATATTCAATCAATACGTGGAATGAAAGATATTCTTCCTGATGAAACACCGATATGGCAGTGGCTTGAAAATATTATTAGGAAAGCAACCCATCGCTATGGCTATCAAGAGATACGTCTGCCGATACTAGAGCCTGTCGCTCTATTCCAACGCGCAGTAGGAGAAGCTACCGACATTGTATCGAAGGAAATGTATAACTTTTATGATAAAAGTGGTGAACACATTACTTTGCGTCCAGAAGGTACTAGTGGTTGCGTTCGCGCAGTAATAGAGCAAAACATGTGCTATCAAACAACTCAACGTCTATGGTATCAAGGCCCAATGTTCCGTTATGAACGTCCACAAAAAGGCCGCTTACGTCAATTTACTCAGTTGGGTGTTGAAACGTTTGGTATGCCTGATGCAGATATAGATGCTGAATTAATCTTCATGGCTTATGATATTTTCAAACAGCTCGGTATTACAAAACATATAAGACTCGAAATTAACTCTCTTGGCACATTAGATGAAAGAAAAAAACACCGAGAACAATTAATAAAATACTTTTCAGACAACTTAGATCAACTTGATAATGATAGTCTAAATCGTCTTGAAAAAAATCCACTGAGAATTCTTGATAGTAAAAATCCAGATATGCAAGAATTATTAAACAATGCTCCAAGATTATTAGATCATCTCGGTGAAGAGTCACAAAGACATTTCAAAAACTTATGTTACTTATTAGATAAATCAGGCATTGAATATATAATCAACCCACGTCTGGTACGTGGGTTAGATTATTATACACGCACCGTGTTTGAATGGATAACGGATGAACTAGGCTCACAAGGAACTATCTGTGGCGGTGGACGATATGATGGACTAGTCGAATTATTTGGCAATAAAAGCATTCCGGCATCTGGATTTGCCATTGGAATTGAGCGTTTATTACTGCTTCTTGAAACTTTAAATCTCAATAAAAACATCAATAACAGTCCAGATATTGTAATTACTTATGAAGAATCTTCAAAAAATATTGATGCGTTATTATTAGCCAATGAAATCAGAAAGGGAAATCAGCAGATTAAAATCTTAAATGACTTTAGCGGGGTAAAACTTAAACGTCAACATGCTAGAGCGTTAAAAATGGGGTGTAAATTAATTATCACGCTAAACGAAGAAGATATTCGTATTTGGAATATTAAAACAAACCAAACAACAACGACATCCGTTGAAACAATCAATCAAGATATAAAGCATCACTTTCTTTAAACAACACCTTCCCACCACTTAGAGAAATCGGTAGGTGGTTGCTATACCCAAACAACTTGGAGTTGCAGGTCGGCGGCAAGTGAGTGACAAATTTGTTTGGAATAAATTTGAACAGCCGTAGTCTGGCCTTTGGTGAGAGCCACGGATGGCTCTCATAATCCCCAAGAGCATAGACAGGCTATGTGATTGTGGTGAAAGAACGTAGCCAATACCGCCGCAGATTCAAGTAGGAAGGGTATAAATGAATATCGATCAGGATACATAGTCTCGGTAATTAAATGAGCAAACCGAACCAACCACTATAGCTTCAAGTCGTAAAGCGAGTTTATTTTTTATGCTAGCTACAACGCAGTCTCGCTAAAATCAAAGTTTGACCTTTAAACAAGGCCGAACTGTAATCGATACCGAAGCAACATAAATAAACCTAAACTAAGATAAATAAACCCTAGATGAACCATGAAAGCGTTTTTAAGGCGGATAAAGTGAATCTATTTTGGGAAGAAAAGAGGCGATAGCAGAAAAGGAAAACTGAGGTAAGCGTTTGATTAGCCTAGAAACAACAAAGCCCCGACTGTCGTCGAGGCTTTGTTGTATAAATAATGGTACCGATGGGCGGACTTGAACCGCCACTCCCGAAGGAAACGGATTTTGAATCCGTCGTGTCTACCAATTTCACCACATCGGCATTTAGGCTACTGCCTTTTGATGGTTGGCATTATACGTAAGAAAGTGAGCGGTGCAATAAAAAATATCAAAAAACCAATTGTTTGCTGATAATTTAGCCATAAGACGAAATGCTGTGCTCTGACTCTCTTTTCAGCAAGAGAAACTCCCGATATGCTGGCTACTATGAATGATTAACTCTGGTCTACCATGAATACTTCCAACTTACCTCCAGCAGGGCTTTTTCGACGTCTTGGCGCTCTTTTATATGATTCGTTGATTATAATGGCGATTTTAATGATCGCTGGAGGTGTCGTTATTGCGGCCTTAGAAGCGCTCGTTGCGCTCAACGTCATGAGCTACTCACCTTATCAAGATGCTGGTGAACTACTTAGCCACGATCCGATTTGGAGCCCGCTCTATACACTTTACCTTGCTACCACTTGGATCTATTTTTTTGTTTTCTTTTGGACAAGAGCTGGACAAACACTTGGTATGAGGGCGTGGAAAATTATGCTACGCAATGCTGACGGTTCATTAATCAGCTCAACCCAAGCGCTGATTCGCCTAGCCACTTCAGTTTTTGGATTAGGTAACCTAATCGTTCTTATTGACCCACAAAAGCGCAGCTTTCAAGATATGTGGGCGAAGACAGAAGTCGTGAGATTAGATACCACTCGTTAAACCATCAGCGATAAAAGCCCAGTGAGGTATTCAGCTTCCCCTGGGCTTTTATTGGCTAGGATTCACACCCTTATAATTTTCGACGTAATAGCATCACGGCAATGGTTAAAAACACTAGGCTTGGTGCAATAGCCCCGAACACAGGAGGAATACCATACACTAAACTTAAAGGGCCAAAAAACTCACTAGAGATATAAAAGGTAAAGCCCGCCACAACGCCAGAGAGAATCCTTGCTCCCATCGTCACACTACGTAACGGGCCAAAGATAAAGGACAATGCCATCAGCATCATCACCGCAATAGAAAAAGGCTGAGTGATCTTGCGCCATAATGCCAGTTCATAACGTGAAGCATCCTGCTCTGAGGCTTTTAAGTAATGCACATAATCGTACAAGCCACTGAGCGCTAACTCTTCTGGCTTCACGGTAACAACCGCCAACTTATCAGGAGCTAAAGAGGTTTTCCATAAATATTCATCCAGTGTTTGCTTAGTTATCATGATGTCGTTTTGAAAATCGGTTAATTCTACCTTCTTCATCAGCCACTGATTGTCTCCGAGATAATCCACTTGCTCAGCAAACACGACATGACGTAATTTTTTATGCTCATCGAAACGCCACATGTTTAGCCCATACAAGTGTTCGTTATCAATTTTGGCAACGAAGATGAAGTCATTGACATCGCGAGCCCATACCCCAGTTCTCACCGACAAAATATTGCCGCCAGAGGTCGCGAAAGCTCGCAAATCACGCGCCATTTTCTGAGCTTGAGGTGCCCCCCACTCGCCTAATAGCGTGACAATAATCATCAACGGGACTGCGGTTTTCAGTACCGATAAACCGATATCTAACTTCGAAAAGCCAGACGCTTGCATCACCACAAGTTCAGAACTTGCCGCTAATGCGCCCAAGCCTATCAACGCCCCCAACAGTGCCGCCATAGGGAAAAACATCTCTATATCTCTTGGCACACTTAGCACAACAAATAATAAAGCTTGTAGCAGATCGTAAGTCCCATCACCCACTTTTCTGAGCTGTTCGACATATTTAATGATGCCGGACAAGCCAACGAAGGTCACCAAAACCAATGTTGTGGTGGCAATAATGGTTCTACCGATATACCAATCCAATATTTTAAACACCCGTTAAGCCACCTTTCTCTTTTGTTTTAATCTATCTTTGAGCCTTCTCACTATCACACTATCTAGTGTGTTCGCAATGATAGCGGCGAACAGCAATGCGGCATTAATTGGCCACATGCCGACCGCAACCGGAATGGAACCATCTTCTAATGCCGATTTTGTTGCACTAATTGCTAAGAAATAGGTGAGATAAATAAGAATAGCGGGCCCCATTTTGGCAAAACGTCCCTGCCTTGGATTGACTGAAGATAAAGGCACGACCAACATGGTCAGTAACGGAATACAAACAACTAAAGAAATTCGCCATTGTAGCTCAGCCTGAGCGCGTTGATCGGCATTACGAATTAAATCTAGGGTCGGAATTTCTTCCCAATCTCGCCCCTTACTTTTCACTTCGCGTTGACCGATTAACCCTTCATATTGTTCAAAACGAGTAATCATATAATCGACTCGAGTCGGCACGCCTTCATAACGCACCCCATTATGCATGGTAATCACTTGTCGGCCATCACTGAGCTCTTGGACATCACCAGAGTCGGAAAACATCACACTCGGTAAAATGGACTGACGTGGCGAAAGTTGAGCGACAAACACATTACTTAGTTTTTTATTTTCTATATTGTCAATAAAAACGACCGACGACCCATCTGGCGAACGCTGAAATTGGCCTTTTTGTAATAGATCGACACTATTTTCCGCCGCAAGCTGCTCAATTAATTGCGCTTCTTTGTTTTGACTCCAAGGCGATAACCAAAAAGCGTTAAATGCGGCAACACTCGAGGTAATGATCGCCAAATACAACGCAGCTCGGATTAAAAACTTGTTACCAATCCCTGTCGCATTCATCACCGTAATTTCACTTTCGGCATAGAGACGTCCGAAAGTTAATAGAATACCAATGTACAAGCTCAGCGGTAGCATCAGCAGCCCCATGGCTGGCATATTTAAACCGACAATGGATAAAATCATCCGCGCAGGAATTTCACCGTCCGAAGCATCAGCCAGAACTCGGATAAATTTTTGGCTTAAAAACACCAAAAAAAGGACGAAAAAAATCGCAAATTGGCTTTTTAGTGTCTCTCGGATCAAATATCTAACAATAATCACGCTGAAATAACCTATGCAAAACTTGTTTTTTTGATTGAATCACTATAATTTCCTGTTGAACTGTTTGTTTTTTTAAATTTTCACTATTTGTTAGAACACCAACACTCAAAGGCGATTCCCAAAAGGATTCATCAAGTAAGAATGCATTATCTAACATTTAGTTCTATTTGTCTTTAAGATGTAGGAGTACGCATGGAGTTCAGTGTTAAAAGTGGTAGCCCTGAAAAACAACGTAGTGCATGTATCGTTGTTGGAGTCTTTGAACCGCGCCGCCTTTCTCCAGTAGCAGAGCAACTTGATAAAATCAGTGATGGTTACCTAAGTTCACTACTTCGTCGAGGTGATCTCGAAGGAAAACCGGGGCAGATGCTACTGCTGCATCAAGTACCCGGCGTGCTTTCAGAGCGAGTATTGCTGGTCGGGTGCGGTAAAGAACGTGAGTTAGGTGAACGTCAATATAAAGAGATCATTCAGAAAACGATCAGCACACTTAACGAAACTGGCTCAATGGAAGCGGTCTGCTTTTTAACCGAGTTACATGTTAAAGGACGTGACACTTATTGGAAAGTTCGCCAAGCCATAGAGGCGACCAAAGACGGTTTATACACCTTTGATCAGTTCAAGAGTGTTAAGCCAGAAACTCGCCGTCCACTGCGTAAATTGGTTTTCAATGTGCCAACCCGACGAGAACTCAGCTTAGGTGAGCGTGCCATTAATCATGGTTTAGCCATTGCTTCTGGCGTTAAAGCCTGTAAAGACTTAGGCAATATGCCACCGAACATCGCCAATCCAGCTTATCTTGCCTCTCAAGCTCGTCGCTTAGCTGATGATTATGCGACGGTGACCAGCAAAATTATTGGCGAAGAAGAGATGGAAAAACTGGGCATGACCTCCTACCTTGCTGTTGGTCGTGGGTCTAAAAATGAATCGATGATGTCGATCATTGAGTACAAAGGCCATCCAGATCCTGATGCCAAACCTATCGTCTTAGTCGGTAAAGGGCTGACTTTCGATTCCGGGGGTATTTCATTAAAACCGGGTGAAGGGATGGATGAAATGAAATACGACATGTGTGGAGCCGCATCGGTCTTTGGCACCATGAAAGCATTGGCGAAATTAAATCTGCCTCTGAATGTCGTGGGTGTACTGGCTGGATGTGAGAATATGCCGGGAAGTCAGGCTTACCGTCCGGGTGATATCCTAACGACCATGTCAGGACAAACAGTCGAGGTTCTTAATACCGATGCAGAGGGCCGACTTGTGCTATGCGATGCACTGACCTACGTCGAACGCTTTGAACCAGACTGTGTGGTGGATATCGCCACCTTGACTGGCGCTTGTGTTATCGCACTGGGTCACCATATTAGTGGTGTGATGGCCAATCACAATCCGTTAGCTCATGAGTTAGTTAATGCCTCCGAACAAGCCAGTGATCGTGCATGGCGCTTGCCGCTCACAGATGAGTACCATGAACAGCTAAAAAGCCCTTTTGCTGATATGGCAAATATCGGGGGAAGGCCAGGAGGAGCTATCACTGCCGGTTGTTTCTTGGCTAAATTTACTAAAAAATATAACTGGGCACATCTTGATATTGCAGGCACTGCTTGGAAGTCTGGCGTCGCGAAAGGTTCAACAGGACGTCCCGTCTCTATGTTAGTTCAGTTCCTACTCAATCGCTGTGGTCAAGAGACAGAGGAATAAACCTCATACTAAAAGGGCCAATTGGCCCTTTTTATCATCTGAGTAACTCTTATGACAACCGCTACCTTCTATCTCATTTCTGCCGATAGCCCGCAAGCAACGCCAACAGGTTTTAAAGACTATGTGGTTTATCTCGCACAATATTTTGCTCGGCAAGGAGCAAAAATCTATATACAGTGTCGTGATAAAAAGCAGGCAGAACAACTTGCTGAACAATTTTGGCAAGTCAAACCTGAGGATTTTCTTGCACATAATTTAGTTGGTGAAGGGCCCAAATATGGAACTCATATTGAAATTGGCTACCCAGAAGTCCGCCCTTCTCGTAATCGACAACTGGTAATAAATTTGGCCGATAATCATACAACCTTTGCGAACGCCTTCACAGAGGTGGTAGACTTCGTTCCTAGTGAAGAAAAAGCCAAGCAACAAGCTCGAGAACGGTATAAACAATACCGCCAAGCAGGATACCAACTGCAAACCATCGAGATAAATTACCCTTGAATCATTTATCCTTATAGTTAAGCTCTCTTACTTACCGAGAGAGAACTCACTTATAGTGATAAACCCAATTAACCATCAAAGTATCCATTTAAGAGCACTATGGAAAAGACATATAACCCAACATCCATCGAACAAGATCTATATCAGACTTGGGAAAAGCAAGGCTACTTTAAGCCTCACGGCGATACAAGCAACGACGCGTACAGCATCATGATTCCACCGCCAAACGTCACTGGTAGCCTACATATGGGGCACGCATTCCAAGACACCATCATGGATACCTTGATTCGCTGCCAGCGTATGAAAGGCAAAAATACCTTATGGCAAGTCGGTACCGACCATGCAGGAATTGCAACACAAATGGTTGTTGAACGTAAAATTGCCGCAGAAGAAGGGAAAACCAAACACGATTACGGTCGAGATGCCTTTATCGATAAAATTTGGGAATGGAAAAAAGAATCCGGTGGCACAATCACCCAACAATTACGTCGGCTCGGTGCCTCTGTTGACTGGGATCGCGAGCGCTTCACCATGGATGATGGTTTTTATAAAGCAGTACAAGAAGTGTTTGTGCGCCTTTATAAAGAAGATTTGATCTATCGCGGCAAACGGTTAGTCAACTGGGATCCTAAACTGCATACCGCCATTTCTGATCTTGAAGTAGAAAACAAAGACACCAAAGGCCATATGTGGCATTTCCGCTATCCATTAGCCGATGGTGCAAAAACCGCCGAGGGCAAAGACTATATCGTGGTTGCGACCACGCGCCCAGAAACCATGCTTGGTGATACTGGCGTTGCCGTAAATCCAGAAGATCCTCGCTATCGCGATCTGATTGGTAAAGCGATCATTCTGCCTATAGTGGGTCGTCGTATTCCTATTGTCGGCGATGAACATGCCGATATGGAGAAAGGCACTGGCTGTGTGAAAATTACCCCAGCGCACGATTTCAACGACTATGAAGTCGGTAAGCGCCATCAGCTCCCCATGATCAACATTCTAACCCTTGATGCGAACATCCGTGATGCAGCCGAAGTTTTTAACTCAAACGGCGAAGCAAGTCATGCTTATAGCACAGAAATCCCAGCAAAATATCAAGGTATGGAACGTTTTGCTGCGCGTAAAGCGATCGTCGCTGAATTTGAAGCGTTAGGTCTTTTGGAAGAAATCAAAGATCACGATTTAACCGTTCCTTACGGTGATCGTGGTGGCGTTGTGATTGAACCAATGCTGACCGACCAATGGTACGTGCGTACAGCACCTCTAGCAAAACCAGCGGTTGAAGCCGTTGAAAATGGTGATATCCAGTTTGTTCCAAAGCAATATGAAAATATGTATTTTGCTTGGATGCGAGACGTACAAGATTGGTGCATCTCTCGCCAATTATGGTGGGGGCACCGTATCCCGGCTTGGTATGACGAGCAAGGCAATGTATTTGTCGGTCGTAACGAAGCTGAAGTCCGGGCAGAAAACAATCTGGCAGTGGATGTGGTACTGCGTCAAGATGATGACGTGCTGGATACTTGGTTCTCTTCCGCTTTGTGGACTTTTGGTACACAAGGGTGGCCGGAAAATACAGAAGCACTGAAGACATTCCATCCATCAGATGTATTGGTGTCTGGTTTCGACATTATCTTCTTCTGGGTGGCGCGCATGATCATGATGACGCTGCATTTTGTCAAAGATGAAAATGGCAAACCTCAGGTGCCTTTTAAGACCGTGTATATGACAGGCCTGATTCGCGATGAAAATGGCGATAAGATGTCAAAATCAAAAGGTAACGTACTCGATCCAATCGATATGATTGATGGTATTGATCTCGAATCGCTAGTCGCTAAACGCACTGGAAACATGATGCAGCCTCAGCTGGCTGCAAAAATAGAGGAAAATACCCGTAAAACATTCGAAAATGGTATTGAAGCATATGGCACCGATGCTTTGCGTTTCACACTTGCAGCCATGGCTTCAACGGGCCGTGATATCAACTGGGACATGAAACGCTTAGAAGGCTACCGTAATTTCTGTAACAAGCTGTGGAACGCGAGTCGCTATGTTTTGATGAACACTCAAGAGCAAGATTGCGGCTTTGCCGCTGGTGCTGAGCTTGAATATTCATTGGCTGATAAATGGATCGAGTCACAATTCGAATTGGCTGCTCAAGAGTTCAATAATCACATTGATAACTACCGGCTAGATATGGCAGCTAATACGCTGTATGAGTTTATCTGGAACCAATTCTGTGACTGGTATTTAGAGCTGACTAAACCGATCCTTTGGAAAGGCAGTGAAGCGCAACAACGAGCCACTCGTCGCACCTTGATTACCGTGCTAGAAAAAACGCTACGCTTGGCACACCCTGTTATCCCTTACATCACAGAAACGATTTGGCAAAGTGTTAAACCTCTCGTCGAAGGGGTCGAAGGTGACACCATCATGCTGCAAACACTGCCACAATATAATGATGCGAACTTCCATCAAGAAGCTCTGAATGATATTGAGTGGGTAAAAGCCTTTATCACCAGCATTCGTAACTTGCGAGCAGAATATGACATTAATCCGGGTAAACCATTGGAAGTAATGCTTAAAGCTGCCAATGAACAAGACGCCGCTCGCCTTGCAGCGAATCAACCAGTACTGATAGCTCTAGCTAAGTTAGAAAGCGTTCGCGTGCTGACCGACGAAGAAATCACTCCAGCCTGTGCGACCGCCTTAGTCGGTAAATCAGAGTTGATGATTCCCATGGCTGGCTTGATTGATAAAGAAGCTGAGCTGGAACGTTTAAGTAAAGAAATCGCAAAAACGGAAGGGGAAATTAAACGTATCGAAGGCAAATTGGGTAACCAAGGCTTCGTCGCTAAAGCTCCTGAAGCGGTTGTGGCCAAAGAGCGTGAAAAACTCGAAGGCTATCAAGAAACGCTAGTAAAATTAGCTGAGCAAAAAGCAACTATTGCCGCACTTTAATCAACGGTATAGTCACTCATCATCATTATAAGGCAGCGATTCGCTGCCTTATTGCTTGCTGCCGATAAAACTAAACGGTGACGCGACTCACCAACGATAAATCCGCTTCACATTATGGTCGAGGAAGCGTTTTATAGTCTGGTAATTTTCGCTCAGGATCAAAGTGGTGTAAAATTTCTTCCTGAGCCTCAGGATAAAAATCACAAGGTACGAACAGAGTACGTAGCCAATGACTGCGCGGATGATAAAAACTGAGCTCTGCTGCATGTAGTTGTAAACGATTAGCAAAAGCTAACGCTTCAGGAGAAGCATAAAACTCATCGCCGACAATAGGATGACCAATCGCAAGTAGATGTACGCGAAGTTGATGTGAGCGCCCTGTGATCGGAAATAAGCGCACAATGCTTGTTTGCTCTTCTTGTTTGACGACCTGATAAAGGGTTGTTGAGGCTTTGCCGTGCTCAAAACAAACTTTTTGTTTCGGACGATTAGGCCAGTCACAAATCAATGGCAGCTCGATGACCCCTTGCGACTGCTCGATATTTCCCCATACCCGCGCGTAATACACTTTATGGGTTAAGCGATATTGAAACTGCTTTTTTAACGCCGCTTCCATGTATTTATTTTTGGCAAATAACATTAATCCTGATGTCGACATATCGAGTCGATGAACCACTTGAATCTCAAGGTAACGCTCCACTAAGCGGCTCCACATGCTGTCGTAATGTTCTGCATGCTTACCCGGAACCGAAAGCAGCCCTGACGGCTTATTGACCGCTAAAATATAGTCATCTTCGTACACGACATCAATCCACGGTTCAGTTGGTGGATGATACTCAGTCATTGCCATCAATTACATCTCATTTACTCAAAACGCTGCATTATATACCCAAAACTGACAAAGTTGCAGCGCCATCAAGCTCAGCATAAATCGGTATTTTTGCCTCATTTTCACGACGAATGATACTGAGCATAGAAGCGATGGAGCCGTTCAATTGAGATGATAAAGCTCGGCATCACCGTCCAATTTGAATGACAACAATGTAAATAATGATTGACAGATTAATCATAAGTGATATTAATCATGGGTATTGACAATAAAGAACACCAAAGACAGTTGTCTCGTTTTTCGCATAATAACAACCCACACAACGATGAATACCGCTATTGAAAGAAATCACCGTAATTGGCCTCGATTACCGGCTTATTAAGATGCACTAGACCAATCGGTTTAAACATCAGCAACATCGAGTATCAATAGCTCAGATATATAAGGAACAAGCATGGAAAACACCGTCCCTTACTCATCCTCGGCCAAGCTTTCTTTCGCTCAGCTGATTCGGGCACTTGGCCCTGGCATTATGATGGCAGCTGCTGCGGTAGGCGGGTCACATCTGGTTGCCTCAACTAAAGCGGGGGCTATCTATGGCTGGCAGTTGGCGGCTTTGATCTTACTGGTTAATCTCTTTAAGTACCCCTTCTTTAAAGCCAGTGTGCAATACACCATGGGAACCGGGAATAGTCTCGTCCAAGGTTATGCGAAACTCGGTAAACCTTACCTATGGATTTTTGCCATTCTCAGCGTCTTCTCTGGCATCGTCAATACCGCAGCACTGCTGATGTTCAGTGCCAGTTTACTGGGATACTTTATTCCTTTTCAGTTATCTATGCCGACACTCAGTTCGCTGATTCTCATCACTTGTTTGGTGATTCTATTGACGGGACACTATCGAGCATTAGATCTGTTATCCAAAACCATTATGGCGGTGCTCACTCTTGCGACATTAACAGCAGTATTCATTGCAGCAACCAACCCTGCGCCTGTTACCATGGCAACACAAGCACCTTCCCCTTGGAATATTGCCGCCATCGGTTTTATTGTTGTCACCATGGGATGGATGCCAGCCCCCATTGAAATTTCTAGTCTCACTTCAATGTGGTTAAAAAGTCAGTGCAAACAACAATCCGTTACCCCTCAATCCGCCTTATTTGATTTCAATGTCGGCTACATAGGGACAGCCATTTTAGCGATTGTCTTTCTTGCATTGGGCAGCTTAGTGCTGCATGGCACCGGTGTCGAATTATCTAAATCCGGAGTCGGATTTTCTCATCAATTGGTTGGATTGTATGCCTCGACCATTGGTGAATGGTCAAGATACTTGATTGCTGTCATCGCTTTTTTCTGTATTTTTGGCAGTACCATTACCGTTATTGATGGCTATTCCCGAGTGATTGCTGAATCTCAACGGCTCCTAAGCCATCAAGCACAACCATCCCCACGAGTTTTTCAGTCATGGATGTTTGTGGTTTCAGCATTAGCCTTAGCGATCATTATCTTCTGGGCATCCGCATTAATGCCAATGCTAGACTTTGCCATGGTGATGGCTTTTATGACCACTCCGATTTTTGCGCTGCTAAATTATGTTCTGGTCACCCGAACACCGCTGCCTAAAGCACTACAAGTTGGGCCAAAATTAAAAGCCTTATCTCTTGTTGGATTACTCTATTTATTCGGCTTCTTAGCACTATTTATTTGGTGGAAATGGTTAATGTAACTAACCATGTTGTTCGGCTATCGAAAATAAAGGCCTTCATTTTGAAGGCCTTTATTACAAATAATCATTGATTAGTTATGAGTGACGACGATCAACCGTAGCGAATCTAACTGATATTGCGCTTGGGAAATATAGCCTGTTAATAATGTAATTTGCTCCTCCAAGACGCTAATTTCTTCGTCTCGAATATTAGGATTGACCGCTTTCAAAGCCAACAACCGCTGCAACTCTGCATTCAGGCTATGCTGCATCTCATTTTCAGCCCGCTCACGAATCGCCATGACTTTTTCGCTGACCAATAGGTCACTTTCGGTGATCAAACGGTGAATTTCCACTTGTACTGAGCTGACTAATTTGCTCGCTAAATGACGATTCACGGGGCTTAGTTGGCGATTAAATGCTTCAAAATCTACTTGCGAAGATAAATCGTGACCACGTGCATCTAGCAACATGCGGATCGGAGTCGGCGGTAAAAACCGGCTGATACCACTACTTTTCGGTGCTTGAGCGTCAACCAAATAAACCATTTCTAACAAAATGGTTCCTACAGGGAGTGCTTTATTTTTCAGTAACGATACCGCACAAACGCCGACACCTTCACTCATCAGTAAGTCAATTCCCCCTTGGATCATCGGGTGTTCCCAACTGATAAAGTGCATATCCTCCCGCGCAAGAGCTGTATTTCGATCAAAGGTAATTGTCGCACCTTCATAAGGTAGACCAGGATAACTAGGCACCATCATATGCTCAGAAGGCGTCACTACTAGCGCATTTTCACCACGATCATCTTGGTTAAGGCCAATCGTATCAAATAGACTCAAGGCAAAAGTGACTAAGTTGGTATCACCATCTGTCTCGGCAATAGACTGGGCGATTTGCTGTGCTTTTTCACCCCCATTGGAATGCATTTCTAACAGTCGGTCACGCCCTTGCTCTAGTTGGCTTTTTAATAATTTATTCAGTTTTGCTGACTCGTCAATCACCGCATCCAGTTCACTACTCTCTCTGCTCGCCAGCATGGCGATCAAACGTTCAGCAAATTGGTCATACACTGCGCGTCCTGTTGGGCAGGTTTCAGCAAAAGCATTCAAGCCTTCATGGTACCAACGGGCTAGAATCGCTTGCGATGTCCCCTGCAAGTAAGGGACATAAATATCAATATCATTGTGTTGCCCAATTCGATCCAAACGGCCAATACGTTGTTCAAGTAGATCTGGGTTAAATGGTAAATCAAACATCACCAACTGATGCGCGAATTGGAAGTTTCGCCCCTCCGATCCAATTTCACTACAAATAAGAACCTGCGCTCCCCCTTCTTCCTGAGCAAAATAGGCCGCTGCTTTGTCCCGTTCTAAGATTGACATACCTTCATGGAAGACTGTTGCCCGAATGCCTTCCCGTTCACGCAGCGCTTGCTCTAGCTGCAAAGCCGTGCTTGCCCTTGAAGCTATCACTAAAATCTTTTCACCGCGCTTCGCTTTTACCTTTTCAATCAACCAGTTAACACGAGAGTCAAACTGCCACCAACTCGCATCATCCCCTTCAAACTCTTGGAAGATCTCTTCTGGGTAAAGCATTTTCATGGCCCGAGCCTCAGGGCTTAACTTACCGCCAATCATGCCTGCGACTCGCATAGATGTACTGTACTGTTCAGGAATCACCATCGGTAATAAATGGACATTGCGTACTGGAAACCCTTTGATAGCAGCTCGAGTATTTCTAAATAACACCCGCCCGGTACCGTGGCGGTCCATCAAGTTACTGATTAATTCATCTCGAGCGGCCATCTTTTCCAAGTCATCTGCTTGACTTTCCAAGACATTTAGCAATGGTTCGATATCTTGCTCACTCAGTAACTCACCAATTTGATTCTTCGCTTCATTACTCAAAGCCATACCAGAAAATAATGCACTCACCGCATCAGCGACTGGCGCATATTGTTCTTCTTCTTTAATGAAAGCATCATAATCATAGAACCGGTCAGCATCGAGTAAACGTAAACGAGCGAAATGGCTTTCTCGCCCCAATTGTTCAGGCGTTGCCGTTAACAATAAGACGGCAGGGGTACGTTCAGCCAATGCCTCAATCACTTGATATGCACGGCTGGGTTTATCTTGGCTCCACTGCAAATGGTGGGCTTCATCCACCACCAGTAGATCCCAATCTGCATCTAATGCTTGCTCAAAGCGTTGTCGACGTTTGCGCAGAAAATCAAGTGAACAGAGTACATATTGCTGGGTATCAAACGGATTATCCGCTTCGCTAATGGCTTCTTCGCAACGCTCTTCATCAAATACCGAAAAGTGCAAGTTAAACCGGCGTAACATTTCCACTAGCCATTGGTGCTGAAGGGTTTCAGGCACCACAATTAAAATTCGCTCAGCCCGTCCAGATAACACTTGCTGATGAATGATCATGCCCGCTTCAATGGTTTTACCTAAGCCAACTTCATCGGCTAATAATACTCGTGGGGCGTAACGACGCCCGACTTCATGGGCAATATATAATTGATGAGGGATCAAACCAGCACGCATACCACATAAACCTCGCATTGGGCTTTTATGCTGTTGATATTGATTGCTTAACGCTCGGTAACGTAAAACAAAGTTGTCCATCCGATCAATTTGACCGGCAAACAACTTATCTTGAGGCTTGTTAAAACGAATTTGGTTACTCAGGAAAATTTCCCGAAGTGCGATGCCCGATTCTTGCGTGTCTTCGCGGGTTCCTAGGTAAGTGAATACACCTTGCTCTTCGACGACTTGCTCAACATGCAGTGACCATCCTTCTTGGCTATCAATGGTATCTCCTACATTAAATGTCACTCGTGTCACTGGCGCATCATGCCGAGCATAGACTCGGTTTTCTTCTGATGCAGCAAACATTAACGTCACCGTGCGAGCATCCATGCCGACCACAGTGCCTAAACCTAAATCACTTTCCGTATCACTTATCCAGCGTTGCCCCAAAGCAAAAGTCATTAATCGACTACCTCATCAATTTGGATTAGACATAAAGTTATTGAGAACTCTGCGCCTTGTACAAAAAAAGTCTAATCGCTCTATTATTCCGGCGCAGAAAAAGACCGCTAATCTTACTTGAAGCTATGAAGTAGGTCACGTTCATTCCCTGCTTTTTTTCCTAGCCTCTTCACTGACATCAAATCGTCATATTTCTATGTCATGAGTGAAGAAGAACTTCGCGATGCTTTGTCAAATGATAGCCACTGAGTAGCAAGGAGACGCTTATGGGCGATAACAACCGGAAACTGTTTGTACTAGATACCAATATTCTACTTCATGAACCACTCGCTATATACTCCTTCCAAGAACATGATGTGGTCATTCCAATGACCGTACTCGAAGAACTTGACCGAATTAAAGACAGTAAACGCGACGTCGCTCGCGATGCCCGAATCGCGATTCGAGCGTTAGAAACGGTGTTTCATGATGCAACCCCTGATGCGATTTCCGATGGAATCCCACTAACGCAACAGGGTCTGCAAGGGGGCACGATTGCTATCTTAGCCGACTACGATGTCCATGAAACCATCAAAGCATTTACCGATAAAGAAGGCGATAATCGAATTCTCAATGCGGTACTACACCTACAAAACAAGCGCGCGCCTCGTGCTGTCGTACTGATCACCAAAGACATCAACATGCGCTTACGGGCAAAGGGGGCCGGGGTACGTTTTGTAGAAGATTACCGCACCGATCAATTGATTGATGACGTGCAATACCTCACCAAGGGGTTTCAAACTCGTCCTGGTAATTTCTGGGCTGGGGTGGAAAATGTCGAAAGTTATACTTTAACTGGCAAAACGTTCCACAAGCTCGCTCGTCAACCTTTCGAACCCACTTATTTAAACCAATATATTCTCGATGAAGAAAGTGACTTTGCCGCTCGAGTCGAGCATTTAACACCAGACTCGGTCACCCTGCGCGATCTCAGTCGAGAACGGATGATGCATCGCAAAGTATGGGACATCACACCCAAAAATATTTATCAAGCGATGGCGCTCGATGCTTTGCTGGATCCCGATATTGATTTAGTGATTCTCACCGGAGCAGCCGGGAGTGGTAAAACATTATTAGCCATGGCGGCGGCTTTAGAACAAACCATCGAACGAAAACAGTTCGACAAAATCATTGTCACGCGCAACACCCCTGATATTGGAGAATCCATCGGTTTTTTACCGGGTAGCGAAGAAGAAAAAATGATGCCTTGGCTCGCCGCCATTACCGATACTCTAGAAGCGCTACATAAACACGATCACTGTACGGAAAGTTCACTCAAATACATCTGCGATAAAGCCAATATTCAGTTTAAGTCGATTAACTTTATGCGCGGCCGATCGATTCAAAATGCTTTTGTGTTACTCGACGAGTGTCAAAACCTTACCGCTTCACAAATCAAAACCATCATTACTCGCTGCGGTGAAGGCACCAAAATAGTCTGCTCGGGTAACTTAGCGCAAATTGATTCTCACTATCTCACTCCAGTCACATCAGGGCTCACTTACATGGTTGAGCGGTTCAAAAACTTTGAAGGCAGTGCCAACATCCACCTTAATGGGGTGGTGCGTAGCCGATTAGCTCAATTTGCTGAAGAGAATTTATAATCAATTATGGTGAGTTAATCAGTTGACTCACCATAAAATAAAAAATAACTATTCACTTTATGTGTATTTTTATGCTTTACTGGTCTCTCTATTGATTGACGACTAAAGGACTGGGTATGGCTTTTAATTTACATCACCGTAATTTTCTTAAACTCTTGGATTTTACCACCAAAGAAATCCAGTTTCTGTTAGACCTCTCTGCCGAATTAAAAAAAGCAAAGTATGCAGGAACTGAACAGCAAAAATTATTGGGTAAAAATATCGCCCTGATTTTTGAAAAATCCTCGACAAGAACTCGCTGTGCATTTGAAGTTGCCGCGTTTGATCAAGGTGCTCAAGTCACGTACCTTGGGCCATCCGGCTCACAAATTGGTCATAAAGAGTCGATGAAAGATACCGCTCGTGTCCTTGGCCGAATGTATGATGGTATTGAGTATCGTGGCTATGGACAAAGCATTGTTGAAGAACTTGGCCAATACGCTGGTGTACCGGTTTGGAATGGATTGACGGATGAATTTCATCCGACTCAAATCTTAGCTGACTTCCTAACGATGCAAGAATACTCTTCCGGCAAACCGTTGAACCAAGTCAGCTTCGCCTACCTTGGTGATGCTCGTAATAATATGGGAAATTCATTGATGGTAGGGGCAGCTAAAATGGGGATGGATATCCGTTTAGTGGCACCCAAAGCTTTCTGGCCTGAAGCTCAATTAGTCGAGACCTGTCAAACCATTGCAAATACAACAGGGGCAAAAATTACGTTAACCGAAGACATCACACAAGGAGTTACTGGGTGTGATTTCCTCTATACCGATGTATGGGTGTCAATGGGAGAAGATGCCGCAGCTTGGGATGAGCGAGTGGCTTTAATGAAGCCATATCAAATTAATATGGACGTTATCCAAACCACCGGTAACCCTCAAGTTAAATTTATGCACTGCTTACCCGCTTTTCACAATGATGAAACCACCGTAGGTCAGCAAATCGCAGAAAAATATGACATGAATGGTTTAGAGGTCACAGAAGAGGTCTTTGAATCCGATTACTCGATTGTTTTTGATCAAGCAGAGAATCGGCTGCATACCATCAAAGCGGTCATGGTTGCTACACTAGGCGCATAACACAATACTAACGAGACAAAGTACCAACGAGACACAGTACCAACGAGCAAAAACTCAAGCAAACGCTTGCCTTGGTCAAAGTTCAGCGTATAATGCGCAGCAATTTGTCTGAGGGGTAGCCAATGAAAAGAAGCCACATTGTTCATGTTGCTAAGATTCATTTCAGAGAGCAAGTATGCTTACTCTGTATGGCGTTATTTCCCCCTTATTAGATATGACATAGCCTCCCAGATCGGGAGGCTTTTTTATGGCTGAAAGAAAAATATAGGGAAGAAGATCATGGCGAATTCGCTTTACCAAAAGCACATTATCTCCATTTCTGAGCTTTCACGAGCAGAGCTGGAATTAATTGTTAAAACCGCAAGTCAGTTGAAAGCAGAGCCAAAACCGGAGCTGATAAAAAATAAAGTCGTCGCAAGCTGCTTCTTTGAACCGTCCACCCGCACTCGCCTCTCATTTGAAACCGCAATTCAACGCATTGGTGGCAGTGTCATTGGCTTTGATAGTGCTGGTAATACCTCGCTGGCCAAAAAAGGAGAAACGCTTGCCGACTCCGTTCAAGTGATCACCACTTATGTCGATGCCTTTGTAATTCGTCACCCACAAGAAGGCGCGGCGCGCTTGGCTGCCGAATTTTCTCATGGTGTCCCTGTTATTAATGCAGGCGATGGTTCTAATCAGCATCCCACACAAACGTTGCTTGATCTTTTTACTTTATTTGAAACCCAAGGTCGATTAGATAACCTCAATATCGCCTTTGTCGGGGATCTAAAATATGGCCGTACCGTTCATTCTTTAACTCAAGCTTTAGCTAAATTTGATAATAACCGTTTCTTCTTCATTGCTCCTGAAGCACTAGCTATGCCTGATTATATTTGTGAAGAACTCGATGAAGCCGGTATGCAATATAGCTTTCATACTGATATGGAAAGTGTCATTCCTGAACTCGACATCCTCTATATGACCCGAGTACAAAAAGAGCGTTTTGATGAGTCTGAATATGCTCATATCAAATCGGCCTATGTCCTGACCGCTTCCTTACTTGAAGGGGCACGCGATAATATGAAAGTGCTCCATCCTCTGCCTCGTGTTGATGAAATCACTACCGATGTCGATAAAACACCACATGCTTATTTCTTTCAACAAGCAGAAAATGGCGTTTATGCGCGTGAAGCCTTACTTGCCCTTGTGTTAAACGAGTCACTGTAATTGGAGCCCATCATGAATAAAGAAACCAAACTGCAAGTTGAAGCCATTAAAAACGGCACCGTTATTGACCACATTCCGGCTAAAGTCGGTATTAAGGTGTTAAGGCTCTTTGACATGCATAACACCAATCAACGCGTCACCATTGGCTTAAATCTCCCTTCATCTGCACTGGGACACAAAGACTTACTAAAAATTGAAAATGTCTTTATCAATGAAGAGCAGGCCAATAAATTAGCTTTGTATGCTCCCCATGCCACAGTGAATCAAATTGAAGATTATCAAGTCGTTAAAAAACTTGCACTTGAGTTGCCACCACAAATCAACAGTGTCTTTGCGTGCCCAAATAGCAATTGTATTTCCCATAATGAACCGGTAGAAAGTAGCTTCCGTATCCTAGAAAAAAACCACGATATTCGCCTCAAGTGTAAATATTGCGAGAAAGTTTTTTCACGTGAAGTCGTCACAGAGCGCGACGCATAAATCGCTCTTCACTCCTTATGTTCTCTGACATCGGGAGTGAAAACAACGCCCGCTTCTCATGCGATTGCCTCTTTACCTAACACATCTTTAAGGGCACACTAAAAGTTCTTTTTAATCACCAAGATGGAATCCCTAGCATGACAAAAGTTCTGCATACTGACTCAGCTCCAGCCGCCATAGGCCCTTACGTTCAAGGGGTCGATTTAGGTAATATGGTTCTAACTTCAGGTCAGATCCCTGTCAATCCAGAGACAGGTGACATACCTACCGGTATTGCCGCTCAAGCCCGCCAGTCGTTAGATAATGTAAAAGCCGTCATTGAGTCATCCGGCTTAACAGTGGGTGATATTGTGAAAATGACGGTCTTTGTTAAAGATTTAAATGATTTTTCAACCGTCAACCAAGTTTACGGGCAGTTTTTTGATGAGCATAATGTTGTCCATTACCCGGCCCGCTCTTGTGTTGAAGTGGCACGTTTACCCAAAGACGTTGGTATTGAAATCGAAGCGATTGCCGTTCGTCATTAATTGACAGGCAAGAGAGTCCAATAAAAAGGTTGCTTTTAAAGCAACCTTTTTATTTATTGAGGTGAATGTTATTTATTGAGGTGAATGAATATTGGCTCCATTAAGCTGAGCGACTTCAGCATCCAATTCAGTCAATTTTGCTAACATGTCCTGATGACACTGCTGAGAAAGCATTCGAACCTGCTCTTTATTTAAGCCAGCCGTACTGACCGGAGGCAACATTTCAACGATCACATGGCCGTTATTCCAACGGTTAAGTTTTAGATGATCTGTTGAGCTGCAGACAATTGGAATAATCGGCACTTGAGCGCCTATCGCCGCATGGAAAGCTCCCGCTTTAAAAGGTAGCAATCCTCGACCGCGAGAGCGTGTCCCCTCTGGAAACATCCAAACAGAAACGTCGCTATTTTTCATGCTGTCGACCACTTGATCAATAGTTCCTTTCGCTTTGGATTTATTCGCTCGATCAATCAAAATGTTGCCCGTTAGCCAATATAGCTGCCCAAATAAGGGCATCCAAGCTAAGCTTTTCTTGCCCACGGTCACCACTTTCGGTGTTACTGCCGCAGACACGGTGAAAAGATCCCACGTATTTTGGTGGTTCGCAATATAAATGGCTTGACCCCGTTGGTATGCGTTCTCTGGTATACGCAACTCTAAAGTAATACCAAAAACTTTCGACATTGCAGCAAACATGCGGCCAAAAGTAAAAACATGTTTGGGGTTACGTGGGCTAAATAAACAATACCCACAGCCAAATATAAACATCACCACTGCAAACAACGCGACGGCTAAAATTCGCAATAAAGCAATCATCCAGCTTCTCCAAAGGAGCTTGAATAAAAAAACCGAAACCCTTGGATTTCGGCCCATTAACAGACAAACCGTTTAGCTTGACTCGTGAATGCGCTCAATATGAGCGCCCAACGCAGAAAGCTTATTTTCGATACGCTCATAGCCACGATCAATATGATAAATACGATCGACGATGGTTTCCCCTTTGGCAATACAGCCAGCAATCACCAGGCTAGCAGAGGCACGTAAGTCGGTTGCCATCACCTGTGCACCACTGAGTGAATCAACATCACCACAAATCACCGTGTTGCCCTCAATTTCCGCTTTTGCCCCCATACGCATTAACTCAGGCACATGCATAAAACGGTTTTCAAAGATGGTTTCCGTGATTACGCCCCCCCCTTTGGCAATCATATTTAATAAAGTAAACTGAGCCTGCATATCGGTTGGGAAACCAGGATGGGGAGCAGTACGAATCGAAACGGCTTTGAGTTCTCGATCAGTCATATCGAGACTGATCCAATCATCTCCCGTTTCAATCACGGCCCCAGCTTCTTCAAGTTTAGCAAGTACCGCTTCTAATAAACTGGCTTTGGTATTACGACAAATCACTTTGCCATGAGAAACCGCCGCAGCCACTAGAAAAGTCCCAGTTTCAATGCGATCCGCCACAACAGCATGTCGACCACCGCCAAGCCGTTCAACGCCTTCAATCGTGATGGTATCGGTACCTGCGCCTGAAATTTTTGCCCCTAACGTATTTAAGAACATGGCCGTATCAACAATTTCCGGCTCACGCGCAGCATTATCTAAAATGGTTGTCCCTTCGGCCAATGTTGCCGCGCACATAATTGTAATGGTCGCGCCTACGCTGACTTTGTCCATAACGATATGTGCACCTTTTAAACGTCCATCAACCTGTGCTTTAACATAGCCGTCTTCGAGGGTAATGGTCGCCCCTAACTGCTCTAATCCGTGAATGTGCAAATCGACTGGACGAGCACCAATAGCACACCCTCCAGGTAGGGAAACTTGCCCTTGTCCAAAACGAGCCACTAGTGGGCCCAAAGCCCAAATAGAAGCCCGCATGGTTTTGACCAAATCATAAGGAGCGCAATATTGATCGATTTGACTCGCATCCACGTGTACTGAGCCATTGCGCTCAACTTTTGCACCTAAACGTTTAAGCAGTTCCATCGTGGTATTGATATCGCGTAGATGAGGAACATTAGCAACTTCAACGGGCTCTTCAGCTAAAATAGAAGCAAATAAAATTGGCAGTGCCGCATTTTTTGCACCAGAAATAGTCACTTCACCTTGTAGTGGTAAATCAGACCCAATAACTCGAAATTTTTCCATTAAAAAACCTTACAGCGACATCAACTTTTTATTGCGCGCCCACTCTTGCGGGGTAAACGTTTTGATTGAAACAGCATGAATATCATTACGTTGGATATACTGCATCAGCGGTGCATAGATCAGTTGCTGTTTCTTTACACGGCTCATACTTTCGAAACTTTCATCAACCGCGATGACATCGTAGTGGCTTCCTTCACCTTTGACGTGAAGCTCTTGAAGGTTGAGTGCTTGTTCTAATATTTGTTGTACTTGTGCGCTATCCACAGTTCACTCCTGCTGATGGTTGATATGCTGAGCCAGCATCGTTTCAATATTGCTCAACTGAAATAATGTGCGCAGTTGTTGGGGCACAAAACTGAGTATTATATGGCAATTTTGGTTTTTTGCATGCTCTATTAAGTGAATTAACATCACCATCCCTGCTGAATCAATTCGTTCAACGTCGGCTAAAGACACATCACATTGCGAGGCACCGGCTCGCCATGATTGAATTTCAGACCATAAATGAGGAACAGTCTCTCGGTCTAACGCACCACGCAGCAATATCCGTTCTGCGTTGACAACCTGCCATTGAACGTAACTCATTAATTATTACTCTCAAAACGGATGGGTTGATCTGCCAGAGTTTGTAGCTCTTTGGCTACCGCCAAAATCCCTTCTTGACGAATTTTACCACTCCATTCTGACTGTTTACTCGAAAGTAAACTGATACCTTCGGCAACCATATCAAAGGCTTTCCAATTTCCGTCTTTTTCTTTACGTAATTTAAATTCCAAATTGATATTCGGGCGTGGGGTATCAATAATCTCGACTTTTATACTGGCAATGCGCCGATCATCAGGAATGGCGGTCTCTGGCCCAAAAACAATTTCTTGATCGCTATATTGGGTAAGTACTTGCGCATAACTGCTAACTAAATAGGCACGAAAAGCATGGATGAAAGTACCGACATCTTCTCGCTTCGCTCCTTTCAGGTGAGGTCCGAGTAACTTTAAGGCGGCATACTGCTCATTCACATAAGGCATCAGTTCTTGTTCAACAATCACCTTCAAATGCTCAGGATTATCATGAATAAGCTTTTGGTCAGCTTTGAGCCGGTCAAAGGAAACTTGGGCCACTTCTTTCATCATTAGATATGGATCGGCTTGATCAATCACCTCTTGTGCCACGCTGGCCCAAGAGCACAAAAGAGTCATTAACACCGTGAGTGAACGTTTCAGCATAATTATTTCCCGTCTTTATCGCTACTTGAACCACCACCGACACTGTACAAAACTTGACCAATCAAGTCTTCCAAGACTAACGCTGATTTAGTGTCTTCAATACGGTCGCCATCTCGTAACATCTGCTCATCATCAAACACAAACCCAGGGATTAGGCCAATATATTGCTCACCGATAAGCCCTGAGGTGAGGATTTGTACGCTTGACGTTTCAGGAAATTGATCATAGCGGCTATCAATCGCTAACGTGACTTGAGGTAAAAGACGATGCTGATCTAAGCTGATCGCAGCAACTCGTCCAACCACGACACCACCAACTTTAACTGGGGAACGAACTTTTAAATTCCCAATATTATCAAACTCTGCAGTAAGTGAATAAGTATCGTTCGCTCCAAGCCCTTTCACGTCAGCGACTTGAAAAATAATGACTAGAATTGCGCAAATTCCTGCTAGCACAAAACTGCCTACCCAAAATTCTAGTTTACGTGTTTGTTGCATGTTTAGTTCCCAAACATCAGTGCGGTCAGTACAAAATCTAGCGCTAATACTGCCAGAGAAGAATGAACCACGGTGCGCGTGGTTGCTCGGCTAATGCCTTCCGAAGTCGGAATGGCATCATAACCATTAAATAGTGCAATCCAAGTGACGGTAATGGCAAACACCACACACTTGATTAAGCTATTACCAATATCAGCTCCCAGCTCGACCGAGGCCTGCATGGTTGACCAAAAACTGCCATAATCAATTCCCTTCCAGTCAACGCCAACTAATTGTCCGCCCCAAATACCAACCGCCATAAATATCATTGCCAACAGTGGCATTGAGATAAGGCCAGCCCATAGGCGAGGAGCAATAATACGTTTTAGTGGATCGACCGCCATCATTTCTAAACTGGAAATTTGTTCAGTCGCCTTCATTAAACCAATTTCAGCCGTCAAGGCAGACCCAGCACGTCCAGCAAATAATAAAGCCGTCACGACCGGCCCTAATTCACGTAGCAATGATAACGCCACCATCTGGCCTAAGCTGGTTTCCGCGCCATAATCGACTAAAATCACATACCCTTGTAGGCTTAATACCATACCGATAAACAAACCAGACACCACAATAATGGCTAAAGATTGCACTCCCACGCTATATAACTGTTTAATCAATAAAGGCAAATGCTGAATCGGTCTAGGCCGTCCGGTCATTGCCCCTACCAGCATGAGGCTAGCTCGACCAAACGATTCGCTCACGCCAAGACAGCGTCGGCCAAAATGCGTCACCCACTGCTTTGCATTATTCAACATCAAACAGATCCTTTTCTATCGACTGAGCAGGAAAACGGAAAGGAACCGGCCCATCCGCTTCACCACACAAAAATTGTTGCACTCGTGGATCGCGATTTTTTTCAAGCTCTTGTGGCGTACCAAAGGCAATCACTTTACCATCAGCCAATAAATATACCCAATCGGCAATACTCATCACTTCCGGCACATCGTGCGACACCACCACAGAAGTGAGCCCTAAGGCCTGATTAAGATTACGAATTAACTCAACCAAAACCCCCATAGTGATAGGATCTTGTCCAACAAAAGGTTCATCGTACATGATCAATTCAGGATCGAGTGCTATCGCTCGAGCCAATGCAGCACGGCGAGCCATCCCACCGGATAATTCACTTGGCATGAGGTGAGCCGCCCCTCGCAGTCCGACTGCTTCCAATTTAAGCATGACTAAGGTTTTAATAAAGGCATCATTAAGTTGCGTGTGCTCACGCAAAGGAAAGGCAACGTTATCAAACACGTTAAGATCGGTAAAAAGCGCGCCCGATTGGAAAAGCATGCTCATTTTCTTACGTGCTTGATATAACTCCCGCCGACTGAGACGCGGAATGTTTTCACCATCAAACCAAATTTCTCCTTGCTCAGGAAATAATTGTCCACCAATCAGACGCAGTAAGGTGGTTTTCCCAATCCCTGAAGGCCCCATAATCGCGGTAATTTTCCCCTTCGGCATATGCAAGCTAATATCATCGAAGATCACTCGATTTGCTCGAGAAAAGGTTAAGTTATTAATGGTTACGAGATTGGTTTCAGGCATACTCACCATTCGCTGTTGTCGATTTCCATCTAGAAGATGAGCAATCATAAGCAGATTAACCCCAAATTAAAAGCACTGTTCGATTACTTAATCGTCTGATCCACTGTTATTCACCTCACAAGCTACCTTTTATTGGGGCTTTCTCGCTCATCATCTGCCACTTTTGATGACGATATATACGTAACAAAGTGTAAGAGAGAACGGTGAGACACTCGATTTTTGCCTTAGTATAAAAACGATGCATGAAAATGAGACAATAAATACCATCTTCAGCTTCCCTTTTAGTGATCAACACGTCAAAATTAACGGTTACTTATTCTGTTTTTTTCATCAAACTAGGAATTGTCATGCTCGAAGCTGTTGGATTACTGATCGTCGGCCTCATTTTACTCGTTTGGAGTGCAGATAAACTGGTTTTTGGCGCTGCTGCTATTGCAAGAAATGTCGGCATTTCACCTCTAGTCATAGGGATGACGATTCTCGCAATGGGCTCTTCTGCGCCAGAAATGATGGTTTCAGCAACCGCGGCTTTGAGTGGAAAAACCGATACCGCGGTCGGCAATGTGCTGGGATCCAATATCGCTAATATCGCGCTAATTTTAGGTATTACGGCACTGATCAAGCCTCTCTCAATCAGTTCAACGGTACTACGCCGTGAACTGCCCTTGATGATTATCGTTACCCTAATTGCTGGTGCCTTATTGTGGAATAATCACCTGGGTTTCTATGAAGGTATTTTACTTTTAGCCTTGTTTGTGGTTTTTTTGCTAGCGATGTTACACATCAGCCGAAAAGAACAGCAAAAAGGTGACCTTTTATTAGCCGAAAGAGAGTCTGAAATTCCCCACGATGTCAGCAACTCAAAAGCCGCTATGTGGGTGGTTTTCGGCTTAATCCTGCTACCTTTCGCAGCCAATATGCTCGTCAATAATTCGGTTATCATTGCCAAATACTTCGGCATGAGCGATTTAGTGATCGGGCTGACCATCATCGCAGTCGGTACCAGCCTGCCTGAACTCGCGGCCTCCTTAGCGGGTGTGCTGAAGGGAGAAGATGATATGGCGGTCGGCAATATTATCGGTTCTAACGTATTTAATATCCTAGCCGTGATGGGGCTGCCGGGGCTCTTAAATCCATCGATACTCAGTGAAAATGCGATGGGAAGGGATTTTTGGGTCATGTTAGGCGTCTCATTATTATTGGTGATTATGGCATTGGGTAAGTCTCGCAGTATTAATCGCCTAGAAGGTGCCATTCTATTTATCGTGTTCCTCGGTTATCAAGGATATTTACTGATGAATATGGCCGCTTAATTATTGAGGAGTTAAAGATGTTTGATAACTTTGACTATCGAGGTGTTGCCCAACAAGTGCTCGCCACCGAGATCGCCGCGCTACAACAACTAGAACAATATTTTAATGATGATTTTTGCCAAGCTTGCCAAATGATTTTGGCCAATCAAACCGGTAAAGTGGTGGTGATGGGCATTGGTAAATCTGGGCATATTGGTAAAAAAATAGCCGCCACCTTGGCCAGCACCGGAACATCCGCGTTTTTTGTTCATCCTGGTGAGGCGTCACACGGCGACTTAGGCATGATTGATGCTGGAGATATCGTTTTAGCCATTTCCAACTCTGGCGAGTCGTCTGAAATTCTAGCGCTCTTCCCCGTGCTTAAGCGTCTAAATAATCGCATCATCAGCATGACCGGTAACCCACTATCGAACATGGCTAAACTGGCGGATCTTCATCTGCAGATCACGGTGCCTAAAGAAGCCTGTCCACTTGGTTTAGCACCGACGAGTAGTACCACGGCCACATTAGTGATGGGGGATGCCTTGGCGGTTGCCTTACTACAAGCAAGAGGGTTTACCGCAGAAGATTTTGCACTCTCACACCCTGGCGGTGCACTCGGGCGCAAATTATTACTTAAACTCTCTGACATCATGCATCAGGGAGAAGATTTACCCAAGGTATCACCAACAACGCTCATCCGAGATGCTCTACTTGAAATTAGCCACAAAGGGCTGGGAATGACAGCCGTCGTCGATGAAGAAAATCACCTACTCGGCATTTTTACTGATGGTGACTTACGACGCATTTTAGATAAACGAATTGATATTCATACCGCTAAGATACAAGACGTGATGACACACAAGCCTGTCGTTGCCTCTCCTCATCTCCTAGCGGTAGAAGGACTAAACTTAATGCAAGAAAAGCGCATTAGTGGTTTGATGTTGGTCGACAACTATACATTAGTCGGTGCATTAAATATGCATGATTTACTCAAAGCAGGAGTCATGTAATGTCCCAACTGGTTAACACACTTTATGGCCCGGTTGAAGCATCGGTCGTTGCGATTGCACAATCGATTCAATTGTTGGTCTGCGATGTAGATGGTGTTTTCTCTGATGGCCTGATCTACATGGGGAATCAAGGCGAAGAATTAAAAACCTTTCATACTCGAGATGGATATGGCGTAAAGGCACTCATGAATGCAGGTATCCAGATCGCCATTATTACTGGACGCCAATCTCAAATTGTCGAAAATCGCATGAAAGCATTAGGTATTTCACTGATTTATCAAGGTCAGGATGACAAACTGAGCGCTTATCACGATATTTGTCAAAAGCTAGCGATCAAACCGGAACAGACAGGGTATATTGGTGATGATTTAATTGACTGGCCAGTGATGGAACAAGTTGCACTCAAAGTCTGTGTCGCCGATGGCCATCCCTTGTTAGTTCAACGAGCCAACTATGTGACTCGAACGAAAGGCGGACACGGCGCAGTACGAGAAGTATGTGATTTGATTTTGCAAGCACGCGATGAATTGGATCAACATAAAGGCCTGAGTATATGAGTTTCACTCGTATCCTTTATCTGTGCCTTTTTTTTATTGCGGCTTGGTCTGGCTACTATTTATTAGACAAAAACCAAAACACAGCCGTTCAAGTTGCACCTAACTTCGAACTTCCGTTGTTTAGTGGCCAATTACTCGATAACGTCTCTTACAACCAACAAGGTGTACGCAGTTATGTGATTACCTCACAACACCTTGATTATTATGCCAACAGTGGAAGCACCACCTTTGAATATCCGGTGCTAAAAGTGTTTCGTGATGGAACTACACAAGAATGGGAACTGACCGCTAAACGAGGCATCCTAACCAAGGATCAAGTTTTAATTCTTTATGACCAAGTTATCGTAAATAATCTACTCGTAGATTCAGCGTTTAAACAGATGACAACCACGAAGCTAAGCATTCAACTTGATAGCCGTGATTTTTGGGCTGATAGTCAAGTTGAACTCGTTGGCCCACAATTTCAAACATTAGGGCAGGCAATGAAGGGAAATTTATCCGATCATTCGGCTGTTCTTTATAACCATGTACAAGGTAGATATGAAACTCTCACACCTTAGTCTTATGGCTTGTCTGTTCACATCAGGAGGGGCGTTGGCGCTCTCAACAGACACTCAACAACCGGTTTATATTGATTCGGTTAGTCAGCAACTGGATATGAAAAGCAATCGCGTCACCTTTGTGGGTGACGTGAAACTAAAGCAAGGTAGCATTAATATTAATGCCGATAAGTTAATTGTGATCCGTAACTCACAAACCGGAAAAATAGAAAAGATCGAAGGTTACGGAAATCCTACCACTTTTTCTCAGCTCACAGACGAAGGTAAAACCTTATACGGTGAAGCCAAACAGCTCCACTATGCCATGGCAGAGGATGAATTGATTATGATGGAGCAAGCCATGTTGTCACAAGACGATAGTCAAATTCGTGGCAATAAAATTCGTTATAAGATCTCTTCACAAAAATTGATCGCTGACAGCAAAGGCAGTGGGCGCGTATCCACCGTACTTCAACCTCAAGCCGCACAGCAAGAATAATTATGGCCATACTTAAAGCAGAGCACTTAGCAAAAAGCTATAAAAAACGTAAAGTCGTATCCGATGTCAGTTTACAAGTTGAATCAGGACAAATCGTTGGTTTACTTGGCCCCAATGGTGCAGGGAAAACCACCTCATTTTATATGATCGTCGGCTTAGTCGCACGAGATGAGGGAACCATCAGCATCGATGATAAAGACATCAGTATTTTACCGATGCATAGCCGATCACGGCTAGGAATAGGCTACCTCCCTCAAGAAGCCTCTATCTTTCGTAAGTTATCCGTTGAGGATAACATTATGGCAGTGCTACAAACCCGTGAAGAAATGACGCGTGAAGAACGACAAGATAAACTAGAAGATCTACTCGAAGAGTTTCATATCCAACATATTCGCCACAGTGCGGGAATGGCACTTTCTGGTGGCGAACGTCGGCGCGTCGAAATTGCTCGCGCATTAGCCGCCAACCCTCAATTTATTTTGCTCGATGAGCCGTTTGCTGGGGTTGATCCCATCTCGGTCATTGATATAAAAAAAATAATTGAACATCTACGCGATCGCGGTTTAGGTGTCCTCATCACGGACCATAATGTACGCGAAACATTAGACGTTTGTGAAAAAGCTTACATTGTTAGCCAAGGCCGTTTGATTGCTGAAGGAACACCACATGATGTTCTTAACAACGCACAAGTAAAACAGGTTTATCTTGGCGAACAATTCCGTCTATGATTAAAGTAACTCATTAATTATCGTTCGCTTCATTGCACAGCGATAAATGGAGGTATCCTGAAAACTGCCCCACCATTAGGTGGTAGCAGCAAACCGAATGATCACTTCAGTACGATAAATGTTAGGCACGGTATCACTAAAACAAGGTAGTTAATACTGAATGAAACCCTCATTACAGCTTAAACTTGGTCAACAGTTAGCGATGACTCCACAGTTGCAACAGGCGATTCGCTTATTGCAACTGTCTACATTAGATCTTCAGCAAGAGATTCAAGAAGCACTAGAATCCAACCCATTACTGGATGTTGAAGAATCGACTGATGATTTACCAGCGCTAGACGATGCGTCACCGAGCAATAACACTTCCGAACTCAGTGCTGATATCAGTGAGCCTGAGTCGCCAGATAGCTCAGATTTAATTGAAAAATCCGAGATCAGTGCGGAGTTAGAAATCGATACCACTTGGGACGATGTCTACAGTGCGAATACCGGTAGTACTGGTATTAGCCTTGATGATGAACTGCCCGTTTATCAGGGAGAAACGACCCAAACACTTCACGATTACTTATTATGGCAACTCGATTTAACCCCCTTTAGTGATACAGATCGTAGTATTGCTTATGCAATCATTGACGCCATTGATGATTATGGCTACCTCACCACCTCACTAGAAGAACTACTAGAAAACTTTAATAGCGACGTTGAACTCGATGAAATAGAAGCGGTAAGAAAACGTATCCAGCAATTTGATCCGCTAGGGGTTGGCTCTTTACATCTCCAAGATTGCCTATTACTCCAATTAGCGACTTATCCAGAGCACACACCTTGGCTTGCTGAAGCTAAAATGCTGTTAACAGACTATATTGATTTACTCGGCAACCGTGATTTTAAGCAAATTATCAAAGAGAGTAAGCTCAAAGAAGAAGCGTTACGTGACACACTGCAGTTGATCCAACAGCTCGACCCAAGGCCTGGCAATCAAATTTCTCAAGAGCATGCCGAATATGTCGTCCCCGATGTCTCGGTATATAAAGAGCGAGGGAAGTGGCAAGTGAGTATCAACCCCGATGGTGTTCCACGTTTAAAAATCAATCAGCAATATGCCAGTCTCGCACGAGGGAATAACGCAGATAGCAATTATATTCGCTCTAATTTGCAAGAAGCAAAATGGCTAATCAAGAGCTTAGAAAGTCGAAACGAGACCTTGCTCAAAGTTGCCAAGTGCATAGTTGAACATCAACACGATTTCTTTGAATATGGTGAAGAAGCCATGAAGCCGATGGTGCTTAATGACGTTGCACAAGCGGTGGAAATGCATGAATCAACGATCTCTCGAGTCACGACTCAGAAATATATGCATACCCCACGTGGCATTTTTGAATTGAAGTACTTTTTCTCAAGCCATGTTAGTACAGACAATGGTGGAGAATGTTCATCAACCGCAATTCGAGCCTTAATCAAAAAACTGGTCGCCGCAGAAAATCCGGCAAAACCATTAAGTGATAGCAAAATTGCGGCCCTACTCGCTGATCAAGGGATTCAAGTGGCAAGACGGACGATTGCCAAGTACCGTGAGTCGTTGGCCATTGCGCCATCCAGTCAGCGTAAACGCCTGTTATAAGGCCCAACAGAGAAGGAAAGTCTATGCAAATCAATATTCAAGGCCATCACATTGATCTTACCGATTCAATGCAAGACTATGTTCATTCGAAATTTCAAAAACTTGAGCGCTTTTTCGAACATATTAATACCATTCATGTGATTTTACGTGTTGAAAAATTACGTCAGATCGCCGAAGCTACGCTCCACGTTAATCAAGGCGAAATCCACGCCACTGCGGACAACGATAATATGTACGCAGCGATAGATGGCCTAGTGGATAAACTCACTCGTCAACTCAACAAGCATAAAGAAAAGCTAAGTAGCCACTAACATGCAATTAAGCGAAGTCCTCTCATTGGATTGCACCAAAAGTGCAGTCCAATGTTCTAGCAAAAAACGAGCACTGGAAATTATCAGTGAAATAGCCGCCCAACATACTGGGCAAAATGCCACCGAACTGTTTGAAAGCATGCTCAACCGAGAAAAAATGGGCAGTACTGGTATTGGGAATGGTATAGCGATTCCTCATGCACGAATGGCAGCAAGCGAACACGCTGTTGCCGTATTAGTACAATGTGAAGAGCCGATTGAGTTTGAGTCTATAGATAACCGCCCAGTCGATCTTCTCTTTGCGCTACTGGTTCCAGAAGATCAATGTAAAGAGCATCTAACAACCCTATCTTGCATGGCTGAACGTTTGAACGATAAACAGACGCTCAAACAACTGCGCAGCGCACAAAGCGATCAAGAGTTGTACGATATTATGGTTCACTCACCTCAATAGGCCTTCCGATGCGTTTAATTGTAGTCAGTGGTCAATCCGGTGCTGGTAAAAGTGTCGCGTTACGAGTCTTGGAAGACTTGGGTTATTATTGCGTGGATAACTTACCCGTCAGCCTACTGGAGGCATTTATTCAATCTGTACAAGGCAGTAAACAGAATATTGCTGTCAGTATTGATATCCGTAACTTGCCGAAAGAACCTAGTTTAGTGGAAGATGTTCTCGCTCAGCTTAAACAAAATAACGATGTCAGTGTGTTATTTTTAGATGCCAGCAAAGAGACGTTACTCAAGCGTTACAGTGAAACTCGTCGCATCCATCCGCTCTCTTTAAACGAAGACAAACCCACCCTAGCTCAAGCGATTGAACGAGAAAGGTATCTACTCGAACCCTTGAAAGAACAAGCCGACTTACTACTCGATAGTAGCAACCAATCGTTGCATGAATTGAGTGAAACCGTTCGTATGCGAATTGAAGGTCGGGAGCGTAAAGATTTGGTAATGGTCTTTCAATCGTTCGGTTTCAAATATGGTCTCCCAAGTGATGCTGATTACGTCTTTGATGTTCGTTTCCTACCTAACCCTCACTGGGAGCCCGATTTACGCCCTTTGACTGGCCTAGACGCACCGATCAAATCTTTTCTAGAAAGCCATAGCGAAGTGATGGAACTTAAGCAACAGATTCAAAAGTTCATCGAATATTGGTTACCCATGCTGGAAAAAAACAATCGCAGTTATTTAACCATTGCGATTGGCTGTACCGGAGGCAAACACCGCTCTGTCTACCTCACACAACAAATTGGTGAATATTTTGCAGAGCTTGGTCATCAAGTACAAATTCGCCATCATTCGCTAGAGAAACTCGAATAGGCGCTATCATGTCACAGATCAGTCGTCAGGTATTAATTCAAAATCGCTTGGGTTTGCATGCTCGAGCGGCAGTCAAATTGGTTGAACTTGCTCAATCTTTTGATGCCATTATCACCATCCAAGGCCAAGAGGGTAAACAAGCCACCGCCGATAGCGTCATGGGCTTACTGATGCTTGATTCAGCTCAAGGCCAGATGATTACTATTTCAGCACAGGGCCCTCAAGCCGCCGTTGCTCTTGATGCGGTTTGTCACTTAATTGAAGTGAAATTTGATGAGGATGACTAGGGGTTGTTGACCTGTCGAGTATGACGGAGAGGTTAACATTAATCTTTGATTAATAAATCAGCAAGCTTCGCTCGAGCAACTATCTTCTGGTTACTTGCCCCTAAAATTAAGTTATTATTCAATTCATTGTCTAAATTCAAGCATTAGGAGGAAGCTATGGCCGAGCAAATCGAGTTTGACCAAGCTCACCACACCCTCCAAGAAATTACCGAAGCCTTAGAAAATGGCCGATTCGTCCATGTCCGTCGTCAATTACAGGATATGGAACCGGAGGATATTGCTCATCTGTTAGAAGCCTCTCCTCGTAAGGCGCGTTATGTCCTATGGCAACTCACTGATCCTGAAGATTACGGCGAGATCCTTGAAGAACTCAACGAAGACGTTAAAGATGCGCTCGTTTCGAAAATGGCTCCCGAGAAACTGGCCGAAGCCACTGAGGGGATGGACAGTGACGATGTTGCCTATGTCTTACGAAGTTTACCCGATGACTTGTCCCGTGAAGTGCTTGCCCAAATGGATGCAGCAGAGCGGCTACGTGTAGAAACAGCTCTCTCCTATCCAGAAGACACTGCTGGTGGATTAATGAACACCGATGTCATCACGATTCGTGGTGATGTCGATGTGGATGTCGTACTGCGTTACCTGCGTATGAAAGGTCAACTTCCTTATGCCACAGACTCTTTATATGTCATTGATGCTGAGAGTAAGCTCATTGGTTACTTACCATTATCGACCTTAATCACAACACAGCCGGACATTCCAGTCAGTGAAGTGATGGAAGACGCAGATGAAGCGATCAATGTCGATGCTAAAGACTCCGATGTCGCGAGCCTATTTGAGCGGCGAAATTGGGTTTCAGCTCCTGTGGTTGATGAAAACCAGCACCTCGTCGGACGTATCACTATTGATGATGTGGTGGACGTGATTCGAGAAGATGCCGAGCACTCAATGATGAGTATGGCGGGGATGAACGATGATGAAGATACCTTTGCCCCCGTTTTCAAATCGGCACGTAAGCGCAGCATTTGGCTTGGTGCGAATGTTCTAGCCGCTTTAACCGCCGCTTCTGTATCCAATATGTTTGAAGCAACTTTAGAGCAAATGGCGGCCATTGCAGTATTAATGACCATTGTGCCGTCAATGGGTGGCGTGGCCGGCAACCAAACCGTTGCTTTGGTCATTCGAGGGCTTGCACTTGGACATATCGGCGACAGTAACAAACGAGAATTACTATTGAAAGAAGCCTCTATTGGCTTTCTCAACGGCATACTTTGGGCATTGACGATTGGTGCAATTGTGGTGGTTTGGAAGGGAGAATGGCTACTAGGTGGCATTATTTCTGCAGCAATGATGACCAACCTCTTTATCGCTGGCGTGGCTGGTGTGATGATTCCAATCTTACTCAAAAAAATGAATATCGACCCCGCGCTCGCTGGCGGTATGGCATTAACCACCGTTACCGATGTGGTGGGATTATCGGTTTTCTTAGGTTTAGCAACCTTATTTATCTAATTTATCTAACGTTTAGCCTCATCTCATTTAACGACTGCAAAAGCGCTGATTATATTCAGCGCTTTTGTGGTACCAGGGAGTGGCAAAGGTTATTCGCCTGCCACTTTCATGGATTCTAACAGCATTGAGCCGGTTTGAATTTGAGAGCGAGTTTCTACATCGCTACCCACCGCAATAATTTGCTTAAACATGGTTTTTAAGTTGCCCGCAATCGTCACCCCAGATACCGGGTATTGGATTTGTCCATTTTCTACCCAGAACCCTGCTGCACCACGCGAATAATCACCCGTTACAGTATTCACACCTTGCCCCATCACTTCCGTGACCAACAATCCGCGATCCATCGTTTTGAGTAGTTGAGCAAAATCTTGCCCTGTTGTTTGCACAAACCAGTTATGAATACCGCCCGCATGTCCCGTTGGCTGCATCTTCATTTTACGTGCGGCATAGCTAGTCAGTAGATAAGTCTCTAGTATACCGTTGGTAATAATTTCACGATCTACGGTCTGTACCCCTTCACTATCAAAAGGACTAGAAGCTAAACCTCGTAAAATATGAGGGCGCTCGCTGATATTAAACCAATCAGGTAAAATTTGTTGTCCAAGATGATCGAGTAAGAAGGAAGATTTTCGGTACAAATTGCCACCGCTGATCGCCATGACTAAATGCCCTATCAAGCCGGTCGCCACATCCGCCGCAAATATCACTGGGTATTGCCCAGTTTTCAGTTGTTGGGCATCTAAGCGTTGGACAGTTTTTTCTGCCGCTTGTCGGCCAACCTCTTCTGGGGTCCATAAATCACCGCTATGGCGTGCAACGGTATAACTGTAGTCGCGCTCCATCTCACCATTTTGCCCTTCACCAATCACACAGCAACTGATGCTATGACGGCTAGAAGCATAACTGGCCAATAAACCATGACTGTTGCCATACACCTTAATACCATAGTGGCTATCGTAACTAGCACCGTCGCTTTGCTTGATTTTACGGCTAGAGTTCAATGCTTCTCGCTCTGCGGCAATAGCAATCGTGGCAGCACGATCAGGGTCAGGTTCATCAGGATGAAACAGATCCAGATCAGGAATCGTCTGCACCATTAATGCTTTCGGTGCAGGGCCTGCATAAGGATCTTCAGACGTGTAATGAGCGATATCTAACGCCGCTAACACCGTTTGCTGAATGGCTTTTTCACTCAAATCAGAGGTGGATGCACTCCCCTTACGCTGCCCTCGATACACGGTGATGCCCAACGCCCCATCGCTGTTAAATTCGACATTTTCAACCTCACACATCCGGGTTGATACACTCAGTCCAGTGCTTTTGCTAATAGCGACTTCGGCGGCCTCCGCTTGAGCTGAGGCCATATCAAGAGCTTTGGCTACCGCCGCTTCCAATTCACTGCGCTGCATTGCGACTTGCTGTCTTATATCCATCTCTCATCCAACTAATTGAGCTTTTATCCGGTTAGGATAACAAGAATTTCGCTTTCTCCCCACGATTCTTGCTAAAATAGCTAAGATAAATAACTTATTAGTGAAGACTATGGCGCGTAAAAACCAAAAAGCTCCTTGGGAAGAGGAAGAAGAGATCATCTGGGTTAGTAAAACCGAGTTGAAAAACGATATGATTGAGCTACAAAAGCTCGGGGAAGAGCTGGTTGATTTAAAACCATCAGCGCTGCAAAAAATCCCGATGCCGGAAGATTTGCTGGACGCAATTAAAGATGCTCAGCGTTTCAAAAATGAAGCTCGCCGCCGACAATTGCAATACATTGGCCGAGTCATGCGCAATATTGATCCGGAGCCGATTCAAGCCGCATTAGATAAACTGCGTAATAAACATTCGCAGTCAACCGCTGTTCTGCATAAGCTAGAACAGTGGCGAGATCGCATTGTGGCCGACGGTGACAGTGCGATTGAAGAGTTGATGCAACAATATCCAGCAGCTGATCGTCAGCGGCTGCGTCAATTAGCCCGTCAAGCAAGCAAAGAGAAAAAGGCGGAAAAAGCCCCAAAAGCCTCACGAGAAATTTTCCAAATTCTCAAAACACTCAATGATGAAGCAATCTAATTCATAATGGTGTTCAAAACTCGGCCAAAAAATACACACCAAGCGAACGTATTAACCTCGTTTGGTGTGCTATCTTGCGCCATTTCTTTTGGTGTCAAGCTTGAAGCCTACTTGAAGCCTATTAACTACCCGCTAACTACCCGCGCGAATAAAATCGGCAAAAGCCGGATGATTTTGAGGCTCAGACAAAGCAGCAACGTCCCCTACCACTTCCACTTTTCCTTGATCCATAAAGGCAAAATGGCTGGCAATCGTTTTGGCATCATTCAAATGGTGTGTCACCATCAATACCGTAATATTTCGTGCTTGAGCCAGCGATTTCACCAATTGCAGCATTTCTTCTCTCAGTAGCGGATCTAAGGCAGAGAAAGGCTCATCCAACAACCAGATGGGATGAGACTGAACAAAGCAGCGTGCCAACGCTACACGTTGTCGCTGCCCACCTGAAAGCTGTTCCGGTAATCGATCAAGAAATGGTTCAATACCGACTTGCTGAGCCGCCCATTGTACTTGATCTTTTTGCTGCACATTTAATTTCAGCCCAGGATGCAGTCCCAGCGCAATATTCTCTCGCACGGACAAATGACTAAATAGATTATGTTCCTGAAAGAGCATAGAGAAAGGACGCTGATAAGGCACTTTAGCCAATATGGACTGACCATCAACCCATATGTCACCGCTGTGTGGGGCAATAAATCCAGCCAACAAACTTAATAGGGTCGATTTTCCCGCGCCACTCGGCCCCATTAATGCAGTAATACTGCCTCGTTCAACTTGAAGATCAAACGAAAACCAGGCTTGTTGATACTGATAAGTCAATTGGTTAATTGCGAGCATCATACATCCTTATGATAGTGATGAAAGAGGCGCTCAACGCCGTAATAAACACCGACGCTAAGCACAAGCAAAGCCAAAGACACCACCGCAGCAGCCGTCATCTGATAACTGCCCAATAACTGGTAGAGATAAAGAGGCAAGGTGGTCAATTGCTGGCTACCAAATAAGGCAATGGCACTGAGATCCCCCATCGACAACAAGAAACTGATCGATAAAGCATGTGCAAAAGGCTTTTGTAATGCGCGCCACTCTATCAGCTTCAATCTTGCCCAGCCACGAATCCCCAAGCTGGCACATAAAAACTGATATTGCTGCTCAAGATGCAGCATAGGTTGAGCTAAGGTTTTAATAACATAAGGAAGCGCCATTAAGCTATTCACCACCACCACTAACCAGTAACCAATACTAAACACATCCATCGCTTGGCGAAGCAATAAGAACAGCCCGGTACTAATCACTAACCCCGGTGTCACCAGAATAATAGCGCCAATCAGTTCGATACTATTGGCTTTTTTAGGTTGATGCTGTATCCGCCAATAACGGCTGGTCAGCACAATCGCGCAGCCAATCCCAACGGCGATAGTTCCCGCTAAGCTGGCAATTTGCAATGAGGCGATGACAGCTGACCAAAATTCTTGGCGACGCAATATGGTAAAGAGTTGCACATTCAGCCCACTAATGATCACCATCAGTAAAGGGGGCAAAACCAACAACAGCACCATTCCAATCCAGAATCCATCCCAAAGCCGATTAGCGAATGTCTCTTTGCCTAATCTAAACCATTCTCCAGCATGCCCTTGGCTAGCAGGCAATGAACGTGCAAAGCGCTGCATCGTGAGATAAAGTAAAGCGCATAACACCATTTGCCACAGAGCGAGCAAAGCTCCAGTAGCTAAATCAAAATCAAATTTAATCGCTTGATAAATCGCCAACTCAATCGTGGTCGATTTGGGGCCGCCCCCCAATGCCATGACGGTGGCAAAACTGGTAAAGCACAGCATAAAGACTAAACTTCCCACCGAAGGGAGCTGCTGGCGTAAGCGAGGCCACTCGACCGATTTAAACTTTTGCCATTGATTCATCCCCAAATGAGCACACAGTTTATGCTGTTCTACTGGAATACCTTCTAGGCTTTGCAGTAAAAGGCGACTGGCATAAGGCAAATTAAAAAACACATGAGCCAGCAAAATGCCATTTAAACCATAAATGGAGAAAGGTAACGGTTGCTGCCACTGGCTCAGCAGCTTGGCTAATAATCCGCTATTACCATAAATCGCCAATAGGCCAAACACCCCGACCAATACCGGTAATACTAGGGTCATGGCAAACAGTTTTAGCAGCAGATCTCGCCCTTTGAATCGTCGTCGATGCAAAGCATGAGCAACTGGGATCGCCAATCCGACACTGAGCAGGGTAGAAAGCAACGCTTGATAAAAACTAAACCAGGTGACATGACGAAAATAAGCATCACGCCAGATTTCTCCAAGCGCTAATGAAGGGGAATACCAAAATAGAGCGCCAATCGTGGCAAAAATAAAGAGCGCAACGAGACTTGCTAGCACAATTCCCCATTTCGGGGCTACCGTATTCATATCGTCTTAAAACGTTAACGCATGCTGCCATTCACGAATCCAACTCCGTCGCTGCTTAGCCACTTCGTGCTCTGAAAACGAGAGCGCTTTATTCGGAATCGATAAATTTGTATAACCTTGGGGCAGGGGAACGTCGGTGACGGGATACATCCAGTTTGTAGTCGGGATCACCGACTGAAAATCATCGCTTAACATAAACTGCATAAAGCTGTCCGCGAGTCGCGAATGTTGACTACTAGCAACCTTTGCCGCCACCTCAATCTGTAGATAATGTCCTTCCTTAAAACTGGCCGCAGCATAGCGCTGATCTTTTTCCGCTATCGCATGATAAGCCGGAGAGGTCGTATACGAGAGCACCATATCCGCCTCGCCTTTTAAAAACATGGAGTAAGACTCTGACCAGCCTTTTGTCACCGTGACCGTCTTGTTCGATAACTGTTTCCACGCTTCACTGGCTTTGTCACCATACACAGACTTCATCCACAGCAATAAGCCTTGCCCTGGAGTTGAGGTGCGAGGATCTTGATAAATCACCTTAATATCGGAACGCTGCTCCACTAATTCTCGTAGGCTAGCTGGCGGATTTAATAGTTTTTCCCGATTGTAGATAAAAGCAAAATAGCCATAATCATAAGGAATAAAGGTCTTATCATCCCAGCCATTGGGTAACTGTATCGCGGCGGTATTGACTTGATGCTCGGTCAATAATCCGGTTTGTTTGGCCTCAGCCATTAAGTTATGGTCTAACCCCAGCACCACATCAGCTTGACTATTACGCCCCTCAAGACGTAAGCGATTAAGAATGGACACCCCATCATCCAATGCGACAAAATTAAGCTGGCAGTCACATTGCGCTTCAAACGCTCGTTTAATGGCCGGCCCCGGCCCCCAGTCCGCGACAAATGAGTCATAAGTATAAACAGTCAAGGTTTCATTACCTGCCCATGCCAGTGATGAGCAAAATAGACTAGCAACCACAGTAGCAGTAAGTTGATTATTCAAGGCTTGCGCTCCTTTATGAGCGGCACAGGCTTGAGAAAGAATGGATAAGTGCCTCATTCTGCTCAATTCCTACGCCAGCATTATCTGGTTCAGGTGTTTAACCACACAAGGTGTGACTAATGCGGGTCCCAAGCTTGGCTTGATCTCAGCGCCATCACTTTTAGCAATGGTAAGCTCCCCGATGAGTGAAGAAGATTGTAATCGTAAATGAGTAAAGAAGCTACTTACCGACGTTGATCATAACCCCAACGAGGCACAAGTCCTTGCTCAATACCCAAGTGATCCAAAATACGCGCAACCATAAAATCGACCAAGTCTTCAATCGAGGTTGGCTGATGATAAAATCCCGGCGCAGCGGGCATAATCGTGACCCCCAGTTGTGACAGCTTATGCATATTTTCTAAATGCAGGGTTGAGAATGGCGTTTCACGTACCACCAACAAAAGCTGACCACGCTCTTTGATCACCACATCGGCAGCACGTTCAATCAAATTGTCCGACATACCATGCGCGATGGCAGCGACACTCCCCGCCGAACATGGACACACCACCATCTGTTTTGGCGCAGCCGATCCAGAGGCTACCGGTGAAAACCATTCCTCTTTCCCACACACCACCAACTGATTCGGATCACAATCAAAATGGGCAACTAACTGCTGTTTTGCGGCCTCGGGTTGACTAGATAACTGCAAACCGTGTTCGGTTGCCAGCACCACACGGGCCGCTGAGGAAATCAGTAAGTAAACCGTGTAATCGGCCGCCAGTAAACACTCTAAAAGACGCAGCCCATAAGGTGCGCCAGAAGCGCCTGTCCAAGCCAAAGTAATGGCTTGTTTTTTTTTGGTTAATGGTGTCATCGAATTAAATCGTCCTTCTTTTTATTCTGAGCCTGTTCACGCAATGTTGCCAACAGCTTGCTATGAATACCACCAAATCCACCGTTACTCATCACTAAAATATGATCGCCGGGCTGCGCTTCTGCACAAATTTCACTCACCAACACGTCCAACTGATCGGAAGTATAAGCCGGAGCTTGGCATTGCTTAGCGACATCAGCCACTGACCACTCAATATTGTCCGGTTGATAGAGGTAAACCGAATCAGCTTGCTGTAAGGAAGCCGCTAACGTGGTTTTGTGTACCCCTAATTTCATCGTTGCAGAGCGAGGCTCTAACACCGCGATAATTTTTTGCTTACCAACTTTGTTGCGTAGCCCACCGAGAGTCAACTCAATCGCCGTTGGGTGGTGAGCAAAATCATCATAAACGGTCACCCCATTTTCTTGGCCTTTCAGCTCTAAGCGACGCTTCGTATTAATGAAACTGGCCAAGGCTTGGCAAGCTAACTCCGGCGTTACCCCGACATGTCGCGCCGCGGCAATCGCCATGAGGGCATTATTGACATTATGATCGCCAATCAGTGTCCAATCGACCTCACCCACAACTTCTCCATGGAAGTACACGGTAAAATAGGAACCTTCTGGATTTTGTTTTTCTGCCTGCCATTCACCTTGCTGGCCAGTAAACTCAGTTTCACTCCAACAACCTCGGGTTAAAACATCGGCTAAGGCGCTATCTTGCTTCGGTACTAGTAGTCGACCATTCCCCGGCACCGTTCGAACTAAATGATGGAATTGTCGTTTAATCGCTTCTAGATCATCAAAAATATCCGCATGATCAAACTCTAAGTTATTCATCACCAAGGTACGTGGATGGTAGTGTACAAACTTAGAACGCTTATCAAAAAAAGCACTGTCATATTCATCAGCTTCCACCACGAAAAACATGCTGTCTCCTAACCGAGCGGAAAGACCAAAGTTACCAAGTACGCCACCCACCAAAAATCCGGGTTGATAGCCACAATGCTCGAGAATCCAAGCCAACATGCTGGATGTGGTGGTTTTACCATGAGTACCCGCCACCGCCAGTACCCAGCGATCATGAAGCAAAAAATCATGCAGCCACTGAGGGCCAGAGGTGTAACGAAGGTTATGATTGAGCACATACTCCACACACGGATTTCCGCGGCTCATGGCGTTGCCTATCACCACTAAATCTGGTTTAGGTTCTAATTGCACAGGGTCAAATCCTTCAATAATTTCAATCCCTTGTGTCTCTAGCATCGTGCTCATCGGCGGATAAACATTAGCATCACTCCCTGTTACTTTATGACCAAGTTGACGAGCCAGCATAGCCACGCCGCCCATAAAGGTGCCACAAATCCCCAAAATATGAATGTGCATCCAACTAACCTCATCAATGCGGTGTTATCTAACAAGCATTATCCTGATTCAACTCATAAAAGCGAGCATCGAAAATCAACGTAATGTAATTTTAAAATAGTCGACAACTAAATTGAGATCTCAAACAGTTAGTTTATTACCCGTAAAAAGATCTAAGCCCTAAAATCCTCGCAAGGCGCGTGTGAATACCGTTCTAAAGACTCAACCAACATCCATCACCGCGTTGATAATCCCCCCATGATAAAAAATGTTAAGGAAATTACATGTCGAAGATGCGCACCCTTGGCGAGTTTATTGTTGAAAAACAACATGACTTCCCTCATGCAAGTGGTGAACTCTCCTCACTGCTCGCCTCTATTCGCCTCGCTGCCAAAATTGTTAACCGTGAAATTAATAAAGCGGGACTGGCTGATATCACAGGCGCTTCCGGTCAAGATAATATTCAAGGTGAAGAACAACAAAAGCTCGACCTCTACGCAAATGAAAAATTCAAAGCAGCACTGGAAGCTCGCGATCAAGTCTGTGGCGTGGCAAGTGAAGAAGAAGATGAAGCGGTTGCTTTTAATAAAGATCTCAACAAAAATGCAAAATATGTCGTCCTTATGGACCCTCTAGATGGTTCATCTAACATTGATGTCAATGTCTCGGTAGGCACGATCTTTTCCATTTATCGCCGAATTTCTCCCGTCGGAGCGCCCCCTACCGCTGAAGACTTTTTACAACCCGGTCATAAACAAGTCGCGGCGGGATACGTTATTTACGGTTCTTCTACCATGCTAGTCTATACCACGGGTCATGGTGTCAATGGCTTTACTTACGACCCCTCCATTGGTTCATTCTGTTTATCTCATGAAAATATGCGTATTCCAGAACAAGGGAAAATTTATTCCATCAACGAAGGCAACTATATTCGCTTTCCCACTGGGGTAAAAAAATACATTAAGTACTGTCAAGAAAGTATCCCTGAAGAGAATCGCCCTTACACGTCACGCTATATTGGCTCTTTAGTAGCTGACTTTCACCGTAACCTACTTAAAGGGGGCATTTACCTTTATCCAAGCACCCAAAGTCATCCAAACGGAAAGTTACGTTTGCTATACGAATGCAATCCGATGGCATTCTTAATTGAACAAGCGGGTGGTTTAGCCTCTGATGGTGTTGATCGTATTCTTGATATCAAACCAACCGAGCTACATCAGCGAGTGCCATTTTTTGTCGGCTCAAAAACCATGGTTGAGAAAGTCGAAAGCTTCCTCGCCAACCATCCTGATGAATAACGCGATTCCGATCCTTTGTATTCCAATCATTGGTTAAAACATTCCCCAACACGATCACATAGATAGGGTTGGGGAATCGACTTTTTTCATGCATTTAAAAACGGGTTGACACTCTCTGCCAACATCCTCTTGGGGATCGGAATATTTACAGGTAAACTTTGCCCTTTATTGTGTATCGGTTTTGCACCTTTACTCAGTTTGCATAATAATTAATGACGTTTTTTGAAGTCCGGTTAACAAAAAGGAAACCTTAATGAGTTTAAATCATGTGCCAGCAGGCAAATCACTGCCTGACGATATCTATGTTGTGATTGAAATCCCAGCCAATGCTGATCCTATCAAGTACGAAGTCGATAAAGACTCTGGCGCGGTATTTGTTGACCGCTTCATGTCAGCACCTATGTTTTACCCATGCAACTACGGCTATGTCAACCATACGCTATCGTTAGATGGTGATCCTGTGGATGTACTTGTCCCAACGCCATTCCCGCTAATGCCTGGTTCAGTAATTCGTTGCCGCCCTGTGGGTGTGTTGAAAATGACCGATGAGTCCGGTGAAGATGCGAAAGTGATCGCGGTGCCACACTCAAAACTTTCCAAAGAGTATGATCACATCCAAGATATCAATGATGTGCCAGAGCTGCTTAAAGCGCAAATTACTCACTTTTTTGAGCATTACAAAGAATTAGAAAGTGGTAAATGGGTAAAAGTAGAGGGTTGGGAAGATGCCGCCTCTGCTCGCGCAGAAATTTTGTCTTCTTACGAGCGTGCTCAGCAGAAATAGACCTTCATTTCCGCCACGTCAACAGCCAGCTCTCATGAGTTGGCTGTTTTACGATTGGCGACGAAAATTTAAATACGTTGGCACCAATCTCCAGACTCAATCAAGTTGGTTAATCCACTGGTATCTTGATAGATATAGATCCAAGCAAGTCCATAGGGCGTGTCGATCGTTTCTCGCCGATATTCAACGGGAACATCTTCTAATACATCCAGCTTGATCAAGGTTTTCTCATCGACTTGATACACCTCCCCTTTAATGGACTGCTGGCCAGCAATCAACCCTGGATAAGGGCCAAGATCATGTAACGCATAGCTCGGTGGCGTTTCAAAATAACCTAACAGCTTACTTCCATTTAAATAATCATGGTGGCTTTCCCCCTGTCGCAGGGTGCCATAAACAAAAACCAGATGCATGGTTTTCTCCTCAGTTAAATTCAAACCGATAAAGCAGATCGATTGCGCTGTCTAGTCCAGAAACCGCTTCTAGATAAAGATCTTTCATCAATCGGTAACGCACAGTAAATTGGCCAACTGAATTAAAGATACCAACACCATACTTTACTTGCAGTCCAGGTAAAATATAGCCACTTACGGTAATTTGCGCCTCCTCTCCCGAGCCCGTTGTATCTAATTGTAGATCTTGCACACCAAATTCTTCACCAATTCGCCCCACCAATTTACCACTTTGCGCTAAGCTTAGCCCGATAAGGGTCATGGTCATCGCATTACCGCCCGCTTCACCATCAATATCTTGTCCACGCAGTAAGTAAGATAACGCATTCGCTTGTGGTTTCGCTGGCTCAGAGAAAATAGAGATCATGGGCTCATCTGCAGGCCCTGTGACTTGAATCCCGGCGATGACACCATCTTGGGTGTTATTCGGATTACGAATCGCTTTAATGGAAACAAAGGGCTGATCCACAGGGCCATTCATTAAAATTTTCCCTTCTTGGATCTGCAGATCTTGGCCAAATGATCGATACTGACCTTGCAAAATATTAACCTCACCGATCACCAATGGCCCACGCTCACGCTGAGTAAAATTCAATCGCCCTCGTAGCCCCCCTTCCAAACCAAAGGCACTCAGACGAACATCCTCACCAATCACGATTTGTAAATCTGTTTCAAACCGTAACGGTAAACGACTTTGCTCGCTTAAAGGCTGCAAATCTTTACTCAATATAATTTGATCCTTAGACACTTCGATGGCGCTCGAAGGTAGCTCTTCAACCGTAATCCGCCCCCAAGGGAGGTTTATCGACCCCGTAACTTGTGCCAGATTCGGTTGCATGGTTAAAGTTAAATCAGGAACTACCTTCATTTTCACAATCGGTGGCATATCCAGCAGTAATGAATCTGCAAACACTCGACTATTGACCTGCCATTGATCCATATCATGCCAATCGGCATCACCGGTAATATTCAGTAAGCCATCTTGCGTACCAATCTGCGCGTGTAGCGTCGCTTGATAACCCAAAAAGTCTATTGATGCTTGACCGGAATCCATATCAATCGGAGAAATGTCACCTTTCAGTTGTACATCGTTTAGTCCAATATGCCCTTGCACTTGTGGATGCAACATCGCGCCTTGTAGGACAAGATCCGCGGTGATGGTCGATTTTGCTTGGCTATACTCTCCAATTAAGGGAGCCAAAAAATCAATATTAAATGGGGTAAGCTTAATCACGGCTGCCAATTGCTTCTCTTCTTGAGTCACATCTGGAATGCTCATTTGGCCAGAAAAATCGCCATTATCTGTGATATTAAAATGCCAATCTGCCTTTAGGGTATTGCTCGCAAGTTGAGCATTGATGTCGATATTATCCCAAGCCAACCGGATCGGTTGTTCGAGCGTTTGCTGAATTTGTCCTACCGGAAGCTGTAACGAGACATCCACTTGAGGGGGGGAATCTGGTGACCATTTAGCCGCCAGCCGTCCATTCACTTGCCCTTGAAGTTGTGTATCTTGAGGAAGATACACGGCTATTTGTGGAAATGAAAACTGCTTAATCGCTAAATCAACGTCCCCTTGTTGACCAACTGTTGCTGGCTGAGTGAGACACAAAGATGAATCCGCTTGTAACCAACAATGAGGTTCAATAATCACAGCTTGCTGTTCAAGATCAGCATGTATATCGGTCGCTTGATTCAACACCCAACGCCCTTGCTTGGAAGTGACATCCATCCGCTCCAATTGCCCTTGCCAGATCAGGTGAGGCTCCTCTTGCAACATGCCTTGGATAGCTAAGTGAGTTGAAACCTGTTCAGAATCAACCTCCAGCGTTAAGTGATGCTTTGGCAATAGGCCATTTACCGTCAGCCTGACGCTGTCTATCGTTTGATCTTGATAGTCGATCTCATTGACCGCTAAACGCAGATTCGCCTTAAGCTCTGGCATTGGCATCACATCACCGACTAAATGCACTTGTTTAATGCTTGCTTGATCTTGCCAAATTAGTTGATTCGCGTGTAACGCTAAATGAATATTCGGCTCAGAGATGGCTCCGCGCAGTGCGATATCACCTTGAACTTGGCCAAAAAGCTCCGGGAACGTTTTATCCAGTGCTTGCAAGTTTAATGCGACATTCATATGCCATGCTTTATCCAACTGGCCTTTAGCCGTTAGTGAATTGGGGCCATGAGCTAGCGAAAGTCCTGAAGTGGCGATGCGAAATTCGCCACGCCCTGCCATATCATCCGCCGTTAGATCGCCTTTAATATCGAGAGGAAATCCTCGGACTTTTCCCTGAATATCTAAAAGCGGTAAATCAACTTTCCACCCGCCTTGCTCAGTCAGTTGTCCCGATGTAACGAATTGCCCCTGAATGACTCCCGGCAGTTCCGGCCATTGCATTTCAGGTTGAATATCACTCATATCAAGTTTGGCGTGCCACTCAATTAAATCAGCCCAATCCGCCGTCACCTGTCCTCGTATTTCACCGCCTAACGTTTTCAACTGTAATTGATGCAAAGCTAGGTGGCTCATTGAACCTTCACCTTGCAACACAAATGCTGAATCAGGCAGATCGCGCCCAGAAAAAGTACTCTCTAACTCCAGTCGGTAAGCCGTCAATGAGCCTTTAGCACCAATATGGGGAGCCGTAATAAAATATTCTCCATCACCATTCAATGGCCACTGAGCGTCAAGTTGTTCAATGCGAACCTCAAAAGGCAATTTAGTTTTCAGCGGTTGTAAATGGGCATACAGTTTGGCTTTTGCCCGACCTGACAATTGAGCAGCGAGAGTAAGATCGGCAACACTACCGGTTGCGTTTAATTGTAGAGTTTGCCCTTTTAGCGCTTGCTGTTTCAATAACGAACTCAGTGTCAGGTGGAGAGGATAATCGCCACTTAAGGTGGTTTTAGCCGCTAATGTTGCCGCTAACTGCGGCATATCTAGTGCTAAGTTTTTCACTTCCACTTCAGACTTAAAGGCACGAGCCTCTAACGACAACTGATTAATTTGTATTGGATTTTCTTGCTGTAGTATTGCATCTTTCAATTCAAAGCCGCTCAACTCAACCCGCAAAGGTATGCTCACCTCCGGCAATGTAAGTGGCATATTCGCCATTGAAGAGGGAAGCGTTTCATCGGATGGTGAGGCCTCGGCCAATGTGATACGAACGCCGTTCCATTGTGTTGGGTCAATTCTTAAGCGATTATTTTGCAGCATTCCCCCCGTTGCAAAATGTTGCCAAGCGATATGATGACCAAGCAAATTAAGCTCAACATTATTTAGCGTTAAGCGCCCAACTCTGATCGGAATCGGACTTGAAAAGTGAGTCATGGGATCAGGAGATGACGCTGTAGTACCGTGCTCTTCTGCCGTCGGTAATTGCGGTAGCTTGACCGCTAAACCAGAAACAATAACGTCATTAATACAGACCATGGGCTCAAGCAAACAATTGGCGTTTATCGCAAGCGTTAGCTGTTCAAGAGTGACCTGCAGCGACAAGGCCTTATCGTTGAACGTGACATTATGTAAGGTAAAACGGGGAAATAAAGCACCTTCACTCTCGCTAACAGAAAGTTCAGGTAACGCTTTATGTACTCCCCATAACACAACATTTAAGCCTGGATGAGTAAACAATATACCAGCCAGTAACAAAAGTAGCATGATCACCACTCCTGCGAGGCTGGCAGACAACCATTTGCTCCATTTGATTGCCCGCTTTATCATAGTTCAGGCCCTAAAGTGAAGTGGATCTTAAACTGGTCGCCAGGGTCAGCATCTAATCCCCAAGCAAAATCAAGCCGCAGCGGCCCCACGGGAGAAATCCAACGCAAGCCAAAACCGGTTCCGGTTTTCCAATCAGGATTGTCGTTAAAAGCATCCCCAGAGTCGACAAATAAAGCCCCCCACCAATTACCGGTTAAACGATATTGATACTCAAGTGAGCTGGTCGCCATGTATTTGGCTCCAGTTAATGAATTACTTTCATCACGTGGTGAGACGGACTGATATCCATAACCTCGCAAGTTATTATCCCCCCCGGCAAAAAATCGTAGCGAAGGCGGGAGTTTCTCGAATTCCTCGGCGAAGTTCGCCCCCCCATTGACTCGTATTAAACCACGATGGTTATTACCGATACTGCGCAACCAAGAACTGCCAGCTTGAACTCGCGTAACCCGTGTTTCAGAAACAAATTCAGGATCACCATATTCAATCGTGATGCTCTGTTTATCTCCCCAGGTTAATAAAGCACGATCCATCCGAGTCCGAGTCCGTGTATAAGTCAACCCTGGCAATACAAATTGTACGCTATCGTCAAGGACACCTTGCTCATAGTTTTCTATCAAATAACGAACAAACAAAGTTCGCTGCCAACCACTGTCTAATCGCCAATGTCGCTCGAGCGATAAGTTAGATTCAAGGCTTTTCGTATCTCGATTATCGACATGCTTCATCCCATATTGGATACGATAATACTGGTGTAACACATCTTGTAACGGGATTTTATAACCGGCAGTAATACTCTGCTCTGGATCGGAAATCGAAAAGCTACTATCAAAACTGTGTCCTAAATCGTTCACCCACGGTTTTTTCCATTTCAAAGAACCGCGCACGCCAACATCAGTCGAATAACCTATCCCGGTTTCTAATTGATTACGTGCTTGAGGTGCTAAAGAAACGATCATGGGGAGTTGCCGTTGCCCCGAGTCAATATGACTAAGATCGGGCTTAACAAAAACGGAAGAAAACCAATCGGTATTGGCTAAGTTAAGATTGAATTGACCGACTTGCGAGACTAAATAAGGATCGCCTTGCTTAAACGGTTGCAATGAATGCACGCGTACCTCTTCAATTTGACTGCCAGAAATTGTCGTGGCCCCAAAATGATAGCGAATACCGCTATCAAAATGTAACCGTACAAAAGCCTGATGCAGATCAGGAACGACTTCTAATCGACTCAATTGAAAGTCTCCATCAAAATAGCCTTTTTGTAGGGCCAAATTACGCAAGGATGACTTTAAACTATCATATTGACTATGGTTAAGTGGTTGACCAACCGTTAATCCACTTCGTTCAATTAAGCGCATAAAATCAGCATCTTGTTGTGCTTCACCGTCAACGGTAATCTCAACGAGCGCTAAACGAACCACCTCTCCAGGATCGACACGCACAGTCATCGCTTGATCAGGCTCTGTCACTTCAAAAATAAAGGTCGGTTGGTAATAACCCAACGCCTTTAATGCTTCGGCCATTCTTCGCTCTAAACGTGATTGAAAACGTAATTGAGTCGAATAATCACTGTCCGCTATCGACGACAAATAGGCATCAACATTATCTTTTAGATCACCACTCAAGCCTCGAATGGTTAAATCAACCTTCGCCAGCACAGTGCAAGAGAAGCATAAAGCAACGAATAGGATAAAGAATGGGAGTGATTTCATGTTCAACAGTGATTAAGCGCCTTACCGCAAGCTAGGTCAATAGACATAAAATCATACCGACTCTAAGATAAGAAGTCTGTAGGATAACCCCTCATAAGCTTATCGATAACCATAAAAAATCGTCATAAAGAGAGCGAACTTATCCAAACAATCATTGAATGATAAATGTTGATGATTGGATAAATCATTTCAGTTGATCTCACTACCGCAAGATGTTTTTATCCAACTCTGCCAGTGAGACACAGAATTTCACTCAACGTTCCATTGACTATAATGAATAAGGAATATCCCATGCTCAACAAATCTTCGCTTATTTCAGCGGATCAAGCCTTACCTGGCCGTGTGACTCCCATCGAGTTTGAAGACAAACACTTTATCCATCACACCTCTCTGAGCAGCCAACCTAGCGCTGGACAAGAGCAATTACTGATTGGGATGGGCTGCTTTTGGGGCGCAGAGCGACTATTTTGGCAACGCCATGGGGTCGTTTCAACGTCTGTCGGTTATGCGGGCGGCTTTACTCCAAATCCTACTTATCAAGAGGTTTGTACCGGCCAAACTGGCCATGCAGAAGTGGTTCGAGTGATCTACGATCCCGAGGTTCTATCTTTTAAAAAACTCCTGCAAACCTTTTGGGAAAATCACGATCCGACCCAAGGCATGCGGCAAGGTAATGATTTAGGCACTCAATATCGTTCGGTGATCTACACTTACACCGATGAACAACAAACGCTGGCCGAACAGAGCCGCGCAGAATATCAAGCATTGCTCAGCCAACACCATAAAGCGGCGATCACCACCGAGATTACTCCTGCTGGCGCTTATTATTTTGCGGAAAGTTCTCATCAACAATATCTGGCTAAAAACCCGCAAGGATATTGCGGCCTAGGCGGTACCGGGGTGTGCTTTTTATAAGTAATCATCCCTCAGACTAATTTAACACTCGCTTCAGTAATACCAACGAAGCGGGTTTATCAATCGCTGGTTGAATGATAAAAGAGCCTTCTTGTATGAGCCATTATTTAAGTACGAGCATAATTTTTACTCTTTGCTATAGCCTGCCTGTTTGCGCTATTGAGCTCAATCTGGGTCTACAATTAACCACCAATAACATTGATGTGCGCGACGAATCAGCTCAAAACATTGCACAAATGAGCAACAAGCTCGCTCTGTCTCCAACAGTCTCTCTCTTATCAAAAGGCTATTATCTTTCAGAGCAAAGTTCATTCGGTGTACAGTTTCAACTCGATGGCAACCTGATCAAAGTTGATCGACAAACGCTTCATCAAAACAATCAGCTAACCAATCTTGATACCAAAATATCTGGTTATGCTCTTTATGCCATGCCACTATTTTTTTACCATTTTAATCGCCATCAGCCAGATGAATGGCAAATAAAAACTGGAGTTGGGGTTGGTTTGGGATACCTTAATCTACGCGGTAATTATCAAATTACTCAACCATCTCATCCTGAATTTGGCGAAACAAAAAACATTCGATTTAGTAAATTTGGTGAGGCGATTGGGGTCTATTTGGAAGTCAAAAAAGGCAAACATGCGTTCTTGCTCTATAATTTTAGTCCTTACGTTAACAACAGTGATTACCAATTTCAGGAACATAATGCGGTTCTCGCTTACCGATATACCATTAACTTAAACCATTTATTGGTTAAAACGGACTCACCATGATAAAAAAAACATTGCTCACGCTACTGCTCTCTAGCTATACCTTAGTCACATCGGCACATAATTTAATGCTTGGCCAACCACTTCCACCCGTGAATGTCGAAAAATATGGCGAAGTAGTTTTAAAGGGAAAAGAGCCTCAGTTTGTGCCTTGGAGTAGTACACAATTAGCCGGTAAAGTCAGAGTGATTCAAGCCCTGGCTGGACGAAGTGCAGCAAAAGAGATGAATGCTCCGTTGATGGCAGCGCTGACAGCAGCACAATTTCCACAGCAACACTATCAAACAACCTCAATCATTAATCAAGATGATGCCATTTGGGGAACCGGATCATTTGTGAAATCATCAGCAGAAGAGAGTAAAAAATCATTTCCTTGGTCCTCTATTGTTCTCGATGCCTCTGGTGTTGTCGCACAAAGCTGGGCATTACCCGAAAAGTCATCAACGATTATTGTGTTAGATAAACAAGGGTTAGTCATATATATCAAACAAGGCGCTTTAAATGACGATCAAATTAACCAAGTGCTCACATTAATTCAAACGCATTTAACCTCATCATAACTCATCGCTGCCACTCTTTGCTTGCTTGCCAACAGAATTGTTATATTATAACAGTTCTGTTTTTCTTATACGGTGAATTATGAAGCTCAGCTTGCAACATTTACGTCTTAATACCCAGGCTGTCGCTTTAGTTGCTGTCTTATTGAGTCTATGGCTAAATGTCGCTTCGATCATTCATCAATTGGATATCGACCCAAGCCATCATGAGCATCATCACTGTCAATTATTTTCAGTGGCTCAACATGGGTTAAGTCATGTGATGGCGACTCCTCCCATTTGGCCAAACCGGTACCCAACTGCCCGTTTTTTTCGTCTGTTTTCTAGCGTACTGAATCAGTTTGCTTATTTAGCACGCTCCCCGCCCAGGTCTGATTTTCTATTTTAATTTATGCTTTCCCCCTGATTATAGGGGCCAACTTATTTTATTATGATGGAATTGATGACTATGTTCACTAAACCTTTACTCGTGTTAAGTCTCTCTGCTGCTTTATCCGGCGGGGTTTTCGCTCAGGATTTTCGCCAACATGATGCCCATGTTCATGGACATGTTGAACTCAATATTGCACAAGATGGGCACGACTTATTGATTGAAGTCACTGCGCCAGGTGCTGATGTGGTTGGATTTGAACATCCACCAGAAACCGATCAAGAAAGACAAAGCCTAAACCGTGCCCTAGAAATTCTAGAGCAGGCCAATGGCTTATTTAACTTAACGACCCAAGCAAACTGTCAATTGGAAGAGGCACATATTACTCATTCACTCGATGGCGAAAAACATCATACTGATCAACATCATCACGACCACGACCACGACCACGACCACGACCACGACCACGACCACGACCACGACCACGACCACGACCACGACCACCAGCATGGTGAATTTAACGCCCAATACCACTACCATTGTGAAAATATTTCTGACCTTCGTCACATCGACAGCCAGTGGTTTAAGTTATTTCCAAGCACAGAAAAAATGAGTGTAAATTTGCTGACAGATAAAGTACAAACCGCCTTAGCGTTGACGCCAAAACAAACACGTATTTCACTCTAACGTTTATTTGGGTAAGTAAATACTTGCCCATTTTTCTGTAAAAGGAACCGTGATGAACGCAACCTTTCCCAATACCACCGCCGCAATCATTGAATTGGAGCGAGTCAAATTTCAGTGGCCAAATAACAACCAAGTGACTTTAGATATTGAAAAACTCTCTGTTTCAGCCGGAGAGCACTTATTTATTAAAGGGCCAAGTGGCTGTGGTAAATCTACCTTGTTAAGCTTACTGACAGGAATTCATGTTGCCAATCAAGGTCAAGTCCGTCTACTTGGACATGATCTTGCTCAATTGAAAGCGCAACAACGCGATCGTTTTCGAGCCGATCATATTGGCTACATATTTCAACAATTTAATTTATTGCCTTATCTCTCGCTAGTTGAAAATGTCATCCTTCCTTGTCAGTTTTCATTACCGCGCCGAAAAACCATCCAAGGCAGCCTGAAACATCGAGCCATTGAATTACTGACTCAATTACACTTACCAACATCGCTATTGCATAAACCTGTGTTGGAGTTAAGTATCGGTCAACAGCAACGAGTCGCGGCAGCCAGAGCATTAATCGGGGAACCGGCTTTATTAATCGCAGACGAACCGACCTCCGCCTTAGATTACGATAACCGTACCGCTTTTATTGAACTGTTATTAGAAGAGGCTAATCGGATTGGTTCAACATTGGTATTTGTCAGTCATGACCCAAGTTTAGAAAAACTTTTCCAGCGTAGTGTGTACTTACCTTCCTTAAATCAGGCACGAGGTATCGAATGAATGTTATCTATAATTTAGCTTGGAAAAGCTTACTCAATAGAAAAGCAACGGCCTTATTAACGTTATTAACTGTTGCGATTTCCGTGATGCTTCTTGTGGGAGTTGAACGAATTCGAACTCAAGCTAAAGCAAGCTTTGCAAATACCATTTCAGGCACAGACCTCATTGTCGGCGGACGTTCAGGCCAAGTGAACTTACTACTTTATTCAGTCTTTCGTATCGGTAATGCGACCAATAATATTGACTGGAAAAGCTATCAAGAATTTAGTCAACACCGAGCCGTAAAATGGGCCATTCCAATTTCCTTAGGTGATTCTCATAAAGGATTCCGAGTGATGGGAACAAACCATAGTTACTTTGAACATTTTCGCTATGGGCATAAGCAACCACTCACGCTTGCCAAAGGAAGAGCGTTTACTGGTTTATTTGAAACGGTTCTCGGTGCAGACGTTGCCAAACAACTCGGTTATCAATTAGGTAGCGAAATTATTATCGCTCATGGCATCAGTGATGTGGGTTTTAGTCGACATGATAACTTACCTTTTACCGTCGTCGGAATTTTAGCGCCAACAGGAACTCCAGTGGATAAAACCGTCCACGTTTCTCTTGAAGCCATTGAAGCCATCCATGTAGGCTGGGAATCGGGGGCCAATTTAGGCCACACCCCCAATAAGCAGCAATTAGAACAATATCAATTTACGCCAAAGCAAATTACCGCCATGCTACTTGGTCTAAATTCGAAAATTCAAACCTTTGCCTTACAAAGACAAATTAATCAATATCGGGATGAACCACTTAGTGCTATTTTACCTGGCGTCGCCCTGCATGAACTTTGGGGCATGATGTCGGTTGCAGAACAAGCGTTAAAGGCTGTTTCTATCTTTGTGGTCATTACCGGACTACTTGGAATGCTGAGTAGTTTACTCACTAGTCTACAAGAGCGACGAAGAGAAATGTCTATTTTACGTGCTATGGGCGCACAACCTAAGCATGTTTTTATGTTATTAATTAGTGAAGCAACGGTTTTGACTTTTTTCGGGATTCTGACCGGAATCATTGGCTTATATACTCTACTAGCCTTCGCCGCACCGATCATAGCCAGCCAGTATGGTATTCAGTTATCGTTGCAATCACTGACGACTTATGAATGGCTGCTACTGGCTTATGTGCAGATCGCGGGGACCATGATCGGCTTTATTCCGGCTCTGCGCGCCTATCGACAATCACTGAGTGATGGTATGACCATTAGACTTTAGGAGATCTTGATGTACAAAGGATTACTCAACCTAACTTTAACGATACTGATGCTGTTTGTACCTCGCGCTTATAGCCATGGTGAGGTTCTCAAACTCGATTGGATTGATCTTATTCCAGAACATGAACGCCACCTAGTGGATAAAATAGGCATGCCCATGGTGGATCATAACCGTGAATTACCCGCCCAGCAGAATCAGATCGGCAGTGTTCGCTCTGAACTTAATGGCAGCAAAGTAAAAATACCAGGGTTTGTGATCCCTTTAGAAGGTGATGAAAATACTGTCACTGAATTTTTACTTGTCCCTTACTTTGGTGCCTGTATTCATGTCCCGCCACCTCCCCCGAATCAAATTGTTTATGTGAAATTCCCGCAAGGCGCTCCAGTACAACAATTATGGGATGTGGTTTACGTTATAGGCACGCTAAAAACACAGATCGTCAGCGTTGATATCGCAGAAACGGGCTACCTTATCGAAGGCGAGGCACTGGCCGATTATGATGATATGTAACTATTAGTTATAAAAATGATCACCTATCGAGCCATCTTATTTACACAAGATACTTGGCCAGATAACTAAGTAAGCCCAAGTAAACCATGAATAGTAATGTGGCCGATAGGTATTTAAACCAGCGACTTCCTTTATTGCACTTCATCATCACCCCACAAATATGATAACAATTTTAACAAATTATTATCATATTTGATAGGGCAAATTTGTGCGCTATCACCAAGAGTTTCACTAGTCCCCTAGCTCAATCCAAGGTACATTTTATTCTATTGTTTCGATGATGAAATTTGGTACCACATGGCCGAGCTAAAATCCTCTGTCGTGATTGAACACCCAACCACGACCGAATCTCATAAAGAAAAAAAATCCAGCTATCTCAAAGATAGCGCGAGCCGCATTTCTACCATTGCTAAGCAACATGGACTTGATGCGCTATTGCTCTCAGAAAAACCACAAAAAACCGCCTTAGATCGGGCACTAAAACGTGAGCGAGATCGTAAAGAGCAGCGCCAAAAAAATTTAGAGCACATTATTCAACTGGCACATGTGGCATGTCACAACGAAACGGCCGGTGATCCGGATCAAGATTGGTTATATCGCTTCTTCGATATGGCTCAGGACATTCATAACTCCTCCATGCAGCGTCTTTGGGCTCAAGTACTCAAGCGAGAAGTCACAAATCCAGGCTTTACCTCCATGAAAGCATTAACGGTACTGCAGAGTATGACACCAAAAGAAGCGCAAATTTTACAACGCGCAGCCACATTAGCATGTAGCTTTGGTAGTGATACCAGCTTGAAGGTACTGTTTGGATTAAAAATAAATAATGGTCTTTTTAGTTTAGGAAAGCGCAACTCGACCATTACACTAAATATTGGTAGCCACCAATTGCCTTATTCCAGCTTACTGGTGTTAATTGAACTCGGCTTATTGCACGCCACGGAACTAGAGTCCGGAGAAATTGAGCTCGACCCACCGCTTAGCTTCAATTATCAAAATAAGCACTTGACGCTTAATGCCACTTCGAAAGGCGTCCATTTACTGTATTATCGTTTCACTCCAACAGGCAATGAATTGTGTCGACTGCTTGGTAATAAACCCAACATGAGCTATTACGATCAACTGATTGCTCTACTTGGTCAGAAATTTGTTGTCCACAGCGATAGCGCCAATACCATCCATCATACAGTCTAACCATCACAAGCCATAATAGTCGGTTGCTATTGTTGGGCGATCAAGGCTTAGTTCAGATGAATGACACCACGTTGATGCAAATAGTCTAAACAGGTTTCTACTAAGGTCTCAACGCCTGCTTCTCCTGCCGGTAAATCGAGTTCGGCTGCCAAAGGGGCTTCATAAACTGCATCAATACCAGTGAAGTGAGTTATTTGACCCGCACGAGCCTTTTTATATAATCCTTTAGGATCTCGTTGTTCACAGACCGCTAATTGAGTATTAACATACACTTCAAAAAATTCTCCTTCTGGTAATAGCGCTCGCACTAACTGCCGCTCTTCTCGATAAGGTGAAATAAATGCGGTCAATACAATTAATCCCGCATCCGCCATGAGTTTGGCTAACTCACCAATTCGGCGAATATTCTCTCTCCTATCTTGTACAGAAAAGCCTAAATCGCCACACAAACCATGACGCACATTATCGCCATCCAATAAATAGGTGTGGTAGCCTAATTGTGCAAGCCGGTTTTCTAAAGCCCCAGCAATGGTTGATTTGCCTGCACCAGACAGCCCAGTAAACCACAATACTGCAGGACGTTGTTTTTTAAGCTCTGCCCGGTATATTTTATCAACCTCGTGATGATGCCAAACAATATTGTCCTTTATTTGACTCATAAACGCTCCTTCAACATTGAAAGATCACGAGCGTTCCAATGTGGGAAATGTTTACAAATCAGCGTATTGAGTTCTAACTCAAACGCTGAAATAGAATGGCGTTCTGGTAATATGCTAGTTAACGACTCACGAACCAATCCAGCTCCAACCGTGACATTGGTTAAGCGATCAATAATAATAAAGCCACCAGTATCGGCACAATCTAAGTAGTGATCCAACGCGATTGACTGATGAAATGTCCACTCACATCGACCAATACCATTCAGTGGCAATGCTTCACTAGCAAAGGTCGAGAGCTGATTAATATCATATTGATAACGAATCGATTCCACCCGCCCAACCGTTTTTTTACCGGCGATTTTAATATCGTATTCATATCCAACTTGTAACGGTTGCTCTGTCATCCAGACAACATCAGCCAATAAGTGCTGCGTACTCTGTAAAGAGGCATCGGCTAATACCAATAGATCACCACGGCTAATATCAATTTCATCGGCCAAGGTCAGAGTCACAGCCTGACCGGCACTCGCTTCTGGTAAATCACCATCAAACGTCACGATACGAGTCACCGTTGACGTATTACCTGAAGGTAATACTTTGATCGTATCGCCCACTTTCAACGAACCAGAGGCAATGGTGCCAGCAAAGCCACGAAAATCAAGATTAGGTCGATTAACATACTGCACAGGAAAACGAAATTCACCGTTGCCTTTTTCCTGTTTAATATCAACGCGTTCAAGTAGTTCTAGCAAAGATGGGCCTTGATACCAGTCCATGTAGACACTTTTATCCACCACATTATCACCTTCAAGCGCCGAAAGTGGAATGATTTGAATAGTGACATCACCTTGCAGGTGCTTGGAAAACTCAAAGTATTCAGCTCGAATCTCTTCAAAACGCGCTTGGGAGTAATCGACCAAATCCATTTTATTGACCGCAACCACAAAGTGCTTCAATCCCAATAAATTAGAGATGAACGAATGTCGACGCGTTTGATCTAAAACACCTTTACGCGCATCAATCAGGATCACCGCCAGATCACAGGTTGATGCACCCGTCGCCATGTTACGCGTGTACTGCTCATGCCCCGGAGTATCGGCGATAATGAACTTGCGCTTCTGGGTTGAAAAGTAACGATACGCCACATCAATGGTAATCCCCTGCTCGCGCTCGGCCTGCAAACCATCCACCAGCAGCGCTAGGTCTGGTCGCTCGCCCGTCGTCCCAACACGTTGACTGTCGCAATGCACCGCCGCAAGTTGATCTTCATAAATCTGTTTTGAGTCGTGAAGCAGGCGACCAATTAACGTACTTTTTCCGTCATCCACTGAGCCACAAGTGAGGAAGCGAAGTAGCGATTTGTGTTGGTGCTGATTGAGGTACCCTTCAATACCGAGCTCTGCAAGTTGAGCGTGAACTGCACTATTCATTTTCTTTCCTTAGATCAAAGGATCTATTGACCCTTAAAAGTAACCTTGACGTTTTTTCAATTCCATCGATCCAGACTGATCATGGTCGATTGCTCGGCCTTGGCGTTCACTCGATGTCGCCACTAACATCTCTTCGATAATGTCTGGCAACGTTTTGGCGTTCGATTCAATCGCACCGGTGAGTGGGTAACAGCCAAGCGTACGAAATCGTACACTCTTATACTCAACCTTTTCATTCGGTTGCAGCTTCATTCGGTCATCATCGACCATAATCAACATCCCCTCTCGCTCAACCACCGGACGAATATCTGCCAAGTACAATGGTACAATGTCGATCCCTTCTAGATAGATGTATTGCCAAATATCGAGTTCAGTCCAATTGGATAGTGGAAAAACACGAATACTTTCGCCTTTATTGATTTGACCATTGTAAGTTTTCCATAATTCAGGTCGCTGAGTTTTTGGATCCCAAGCGTGGTGCTTATCTCGAAATGAATAGACCCGCTCTTTAGCGCGAGATTTTTCTTCATCACGGCGCGCACCACCAAAGGCGGCATCAAAACCATACTGATCCAGAGCCTGCTTCAATCCTTGGGTTTTCATAACATCAGTATGTTTGGCTGAACCGTGATCAAACGGATTGATCCCCATTGCCATTCCTTGTGGATTTTTGTGCACTAAGAGCTCAAAACCGTATTTCTTTGCCATCGCATCACGAAACGCGATCATATCGCGGAATTTCCAATTGGTATCAACGTGTAACAATGGGAATGGAATCTTTCCCGGATAAAATGCTTTACGCGCCAAATGAAGCATGACCGAAGAGTCTTTACCAATCGAATACATCATCACAGGATTGGCAAATTCCGCAGCCACTTCACGAATGATATGAATACTTTCAGCTTCAAGCTGTTGTAGATGAGTTAAGCGGGGTTGATCCATTGTCCGTGCTTCCTTTTCGCTACCTAATGGCCGGAAAGCCCCATCACTTGGGCTTTTCAATTTAAAGAATAAAATTACGCGTACTGGTATTGCATTGATGAGCAAGTCTCTCGACCAAACCAAGCTAATTTGTCGGCCAAAGCCACCACTTCACCAATCACGATCAGCGACGGTGACTGAGCTTGTGTCGCGAGTTGCGGTAAATCACTCAGTGCACCGCAAAACACTTTTTGTGCTGCCTGTGTACCACGTTCGATAATCGCAATCGGTGTATTAGCACTGCGACCATGTTCAATTAACTGCTGAGTCACGATACTCGACTTCATCAATCCCATATAAATGACCAAAGTTTGTTGGCTGCGCGCTAAGGTTGACCAGTCCATATCATCCACGGCGTCATTTTTAAGATGACCGGTAATAAATACTGCTGATTGCGCGTAGTCTCGGTGAGTCAATGGAATCCCCGCATAAGCCGTTGCGCCTGCTGCCGCAGTAATCCCAGGAATAACCTGAAAGCGGATCCCGGCCTCAACCAAAACTTCTAGCTCTTCGCCTCCTCGTCCGAAAATAAAAGGGTCCCCCCCTTTGATACGGACAACTCGATAACCTGACTGAGCAAAATCGACCAATAGCTGATTGGTTTTTTCTTGTGGCACACTGTGATGACCAGCACGCTTACCAACACAAACCAATATCGCTTCAGCAGGAATTAAGCTCATAATTTCATCGGAAACCAAACAGTCATAAAGAATGACATCCGCTTGCTGGAGGTAATTTAAGGCTTTGACCGTTAATAATTCAGGGTCACCAGGTCCGGCCCCAACTAATGCGACTTCTCCGCTTTGTAATTGACTACGCGAAAGACGAGTAAAAGGATGAACCGATGCCCGTCCTTCTAATGCTACTAATGGGGTTGGGGAGTTGCCCCTTGTGTTAACACGCTTTGAACCCGCCATACTTGTTATCCATAACTCAACCGATGCACTGCATTATGAGCCGTTCTATTTATTACCTGAAATTCTAAAATTTCATTTTTTATACTAAAATATGATAAGAAAAAGACTAACAAGCAAAACCGTCGCTCACTTTGATTATCTGCCAGCAAATCCCTTCCTAACACTTAAGCGGTAATAAATCACACTTTGTGATGCGTTAAGCTTCTTGTTGCATTACTATTTGTTACCTTTGTCGAGAGACATCTTCACTCCCTTCAAATAGATAGGAACCTCATCATGAATTCAGCACTCAAGCCACTCTCAATCGCTCTCTTCGGTGGGCTATTGTGTCTGGCAAGCTCAGCGATAGCCGATACCATTCAATTGAGAATCATAGAAACAACCGATATTCATACTAATTTAATGGATTATGATTACTACAAAGACAAACCATCTCAGCAACTGGGGTTGGCTCGGGCAGCCAGCTTAGTCAAACAAGCGCGAGCTGAAGTGAATAATGCTGTGTTGGTCGATAATGGGGATTTAATCCAAGGTAGTCCAATGGGGGACTACATGGCTGCCAAAGGTATTAGCTCTGGCGAAATTCATCCAGCGTACAAAGCCATGAACCAATTGGGCTATGATGTGGGCAATATTGGTAACCATGAATTTAATTATGGTTTAACGTTTCTCCGCCGAGCCATTGAGGGGGCACAATTTCCTTATGTAAATGCTAACGTGTTTGATCAAGCAACAGGTAAACACTATTTCACGCCTTATCTCATCAAAAATCATACGGTTACAGATAATGATGGCAAACGACATACGATTAAGGTCGGATACATTGGTTTTGTCCCGCCTCAAATCATGATATGGGATAAAAAAAATTTACAAGGCAAGGTGTTCACTAAAGATATCAAACAAACCGCGCAACAGTTAATACCACAAATGAAACAAGAAGGTGCCGATGTCATTATCGCCATCCCTCACTCTGGGGTTTCCGCTGATCCTTATCAAGTTGGTGCTGAAAATTCAGTCTACTATCTCACGCAAATAGAAGATATTGATGCCATTACATTTGGCCATTCACATGCCGTTTTTCCAAGCAAAGACTTTGCTCAATTACCCGGAGCCGATATTGAACAAGGGACAATCAACGGTGTCGCTGCGGTCATGCCTGGACGATGGGGAAGTCATGTGGGAGTTATCGATCTCACATTAGACAATACACAAGAAAAATGGCAAGTCATCCAAAGCCACTCGCAAGCTCGCCCCATTTTTGATAAACAGAGCAAGACATCTCTCGCTAAAGCCGATGCAGGAATTGTGAAAGCACTGGCAACCGATCATCAAGCAACGCGTCAGTTTGTCAACCAACCAATCGGCCAAACTGATGATGTGATGTACAGTTTTTTAGCGCTTGTGCAAGATGATCCGACCGTACAAATCGTAAATTTTGCACAAAAAGATTATGTGGAACGCTTTATTCAAGGCGATCCAACTTTAGATGGTTTGCCCGTTCTTTCGGCAGCAGCCCCCTTTAAAGTTGGTGGCCGTAAAGATGATCCCCAGGGTTTTACTGAAGTCGAAACGGGTCAATTAACATTTCGCAACGCAGCAGACCTCTATCTGTATCCCAATACATTAGCCGCGTTAAAGATGACTGGAGCAGAGGTTAAAGAGTGGTTGGAATGTAGCGCCGGACAATTTAATCAAATTGATATCAATGATACCGCACCTCAATCGCTGATTAACTGGAGTGGCTTTCGTACCTATAATTTCGATGTCATGGAAGGGGTGAATTACCATATTGATGTCACTCAGCCAGCAAAATATGACGGTGATTGTAAAATCATCAATCCCGATGCCGAGCGAATTATTGACCTGACTTACCAAGGACAGCCAATAAATCCACAACAAATATTTTTAGTCGCAACGAATAATTACCGAGCGTACAGCAATAAATTTGCCGGAACGGGTAGCGAGCACATTGCTTTTGATTCTCCCGATGAAAATAGAACGATCGTCGCCAGCTATATTCAAAAAGTCAGCCAAGAACAGGGCAAAGTTCGCCCAAGTGCTGATAACAATTGGTCATTTGCTCCGATCAGCAGCAAAACCAAGCTGGATATTCGCTTTGAAACCTCACCAAGCGATAAAGCCACCCAATTTATTAAAAAATATGGTCAGTATCCGATGACCTATCTCAATACCGATGACATCGGATTTGCTGTTTATCGCATCGACTTACAAAAATAGGCACCGATAACCCAATATTGAAGCGGCAACCAACTCTACTGCGGCTTCAAGTCACTTGGGTTATCACGTAAAGTAGACAGCCACCTAGAGTGGCTGTCTACTTTTCTATGAGGCTTTTATGCAAGCACAGTTTCACGCTTATCTAAAACAGCATGGTTTTTCCGATGCCGAATGCACGCAATTACAAAATGTCGCTCAGCCACTTGAGCTGCCAACACGACATGTGTTAGTCGCACAAGGTGAAACCACTCCCTTTGCCTATTGGGTGCTCGCAGGGCTGTGCCACGCTTGCTATCTCACCGAAGAGGGCAAAAGTTTCAGTAAAGAGTTCTATTGGGAGCAAGACTGGGCGATTGGTTTTGAAAGCTTGCTGCGTGAGCAAGCCTCGCCCTTTATGCTGGAAAGCTTATCACCTGTACAGCTGATGGGCGTACCAATTGATGTATTGCGTGCATGGCGCACCAGCGGTCACCCGCTCTATCAACGTTTACTTGAGACGCAATTGTTGCACAAGGAGCAAAAAGAGCGCTTTATGCTGCTCTATCGCCCAGAACAGCGTTACCAAGTGATGTGCGCTCAGTTTCCAGATTTGATGGCGCGGCTTTGCGATCATCACATCGCCGCGTATTTGGGGATCACGCCAATTAGCCTCAGCCGCATCAAAGCTCGGCTAAGACAGGATGCATGAGATTATTTGAGTAAGCGAGCGCGGAACTGGCGTCCCTTCATCTTACCGTTGACGATCTTATTCAGTGCTTTGGTGGCGATTTTCTTGTGCACGGCTACATAAGCGCGCATCGGGAACAGGTTAATCTTGCCGATATGCTCCGCGGTCAGTTCGCCATCACCGGTCAGCGCGCCAAGAATATCACCGGGACGTACCTTGTCTTTCTTACCACCGTCAATCTGAATGGTGACCATATTCGCCGCGTAAGGACGTACGCCTGCAGCAGATTGCGGCAAGGTTGAAGGTTCAATCGCGATGTCCATGTACTCATCAATTTGCGCCACACGGTAGCTCTCGTTGTCACTAAAGAAGCTAAACGCTAAGCCTTTACTTCCCGCTCGACCAGTACGGCCAATGCGGTGTACATGTACTTCAGGATCGCGAGACAGATCATAGTTAAACACAGCATCAAGGTTATCGACATCCAAACCACGTGCCGCGACATCGGTCGCCACCAGAATTGAGATGCTCTTATTAGCAAACTGCAATAAGGCTTGGTCGCGCTCACGCTGCTCCATATCACCATGCAGTTCAATCACGCTAAAGCCACTTTGATGCAAGGCATCGGCAACATTTTGTACTTCACGTTTGGTATTACAAAACACCACCGAAGAAGTCGGTTGATGGTGTAAGAGCAACGTTTCCAGAGCCTGATCACGCGCAGCACTGCCTTCGACTTTGTAGAAGTATTGACGAATGCTTGAGGTATCGTGGGTCGCCTCAACTTTAATCATCAGCGCATTGCGAGTCACGCTTTGCGCAATCTGCTCAATACTGGCGGGGTAAGTTGCACTAAACAGCAAGGTTTGACGCTCGGCTGGCGCGGCAGCAATAATCGCCTCCAGCGCTTCTTGAAAACCCATTTCTAACATGCGATCCGCTTCATCCAACACCAAGGTATTGAGCTCACTGAGATCGATACGATCTTTGCTCAAGTGATCCAAAATTCGTCCCGGCGTTCCGACCAAAATATGCGCACCATGCTCTAGTGAACCAATTTGTGGGCCCATCGGCATACCGCCACATAGTGTTAACACTTTGATATTATGGATTGAGCGTCCAAGAGTGCGAATATCACTCGCGACTTGATCTGCCAATTCTCGGGTTGGGCACAGTACCAATGCTTGCACTCGAAAGCGCTTAACGTTTAGATTCTGCAACACCCCCAGACCAAACGCAGCGGTTTTTCCTGAACCCGTTTTCCCCTGACCGATCACATCTTGACCGTTGAGAATGGCTGGCAATGATTGAGCCTGAATAGGCGTCATATGAGTAAACCCCATCGTATCGAGGTTAGAAAGCAGTTCTGGCTTTAAATGCAAAACAGCAAAAGATGATGGATTCAAAGGAGTATCCTTAGGTCAGACGAAAAAGCGAGCAACTATTATCATTATTTTAATCGTCAGCACCAGTGAATATTGATTTAATTTTCTAGCAAAACTTAACCTTTGTTAATGATGATGCTCAAGTGCCCTGCTAAAGTGCATGGCAAATCATCTCAAGGAGTAATCTATGGTCACTTGGCAATGGCTTTCTTTTGCAGAACTTAATAATCACCAACTGTATGAACTACTCAAACTGCGGGTTGATGTTTTTGTGGTTGAGCAATCTTGTCCATATCCAGAACTGGATAACAAGGATAGAATTACCGGCGTCAAACATCTACTGGGTTATCGTGACGGACAACTGATCGCTTGTGCGCGCCTGTTACCACCCGGTATTAGTTATCCGAGCGTCAGTATCGGTCGCATAGCCACTCATCCATCTGTGCGCGGTGACGGTCTTGGCCACCTGTTACTCACGCAAGCACTGCAACAATGCCAAGCCTTGTGGCCAGAGCAAGCCATTGAAATCGGCGCGCAGCAATACCTCGCGAAATTTTATTGTCGATATGGATTTGTACCCACATCACAGCCCTACCTCGAAGATGGCATTTTACATATCGATATGAAACGCAGCGAATGAATACATATCGTATAGCACTTTGGTTGTTGATTCTCGGCAATCTAGCGGCATCCCTATCAGATGTCTCCGTTAAAATGCTTCATGGTGATGTCGGGCCATTTCAGTACATGTTTTTACGCCAATTCATTTCTTTTACTGCCATTTTACCACTATGGTGGCGACAACCACGCGCACAACGTGCGCTGCATAATCCTGGCATCACCGCACTACGCGGGCATCTAGTCTTAATGGGGAGTGGTTGCATGTTGATGGCAGTTACCTATTTGCCACTGGCAACGGCCAACGCCGTATTTTACGCTTCGCCCCTATTGATGCTCCCGCTGTCAATTATTCTCCTGAAAGAAAAACCTGGGCTCGGAAAAGTAGTCATGACGGTGTTAGGTTTTATTGGTGTATTAGTTGTCATTCGTCCTAGCCAATTCCATTGGGCAGTAATGTTTGCCCTCGGCACCGCCATAACACTGGCACTGTTTAATATTTTAGCGCGTCAAATTCCAGCCGAACAAACGGTAATTACGACACTCATGTGGACGTCACTTTTTTCGTTACCATGCTCTGGTACATTTGCCTTATGGCAATGGCAACCTATCGATCAGATACAATTGGGTTGGGTGATAAGCAGCGCATTGCTGATATTGACGTACAATGGATTAGCCGTCGCCGCCTACCAGCGCGCACCAGCAAGCCAGATCGCACTAGCAGAGTATTCTGGGTTAATCTTCGTGGCATTAATGGGGGCTTGGTGGTTCAACGAGATGCCTGATACTCTCACCTGGCTAGGCATCACACTGATTATACTGCCACTCTTACCGGTCCGAGTATTGCAACGAGCAAACATAGCAAGAAACTATTTACTGCGCCCAAAATCACCATCGGACAAACGGAAAAACATAACCGACTGATTGTTTTTTTCCACTTGCAGAATATCGAGTTGGCCATCACTGGCAAGTTTAAAGCGGATTAATTGGCCTTGTTGAATCTGACTAAGAGGCTTATCACTGCCTTCAATCTTGACTAATGCATTGAGATCTGATAGCGGTAAATCATTGCTACGAAAAACTTGTGATAATGTATCCCCCCGCTGAACAATATACTCATGCCAAACTTTTTCAGCGGTTGGTACAGATAGCGGTTTATTCTGCTCGCTTAACCCTTGAGTATTCACTGCGACAGGTACCCTGTGATGAGTCGATTTAGGCTGTTCGTTTTGAGCAGGGGATTCTTTTGATGGCCATGGTGCAACCAGTAAAATGACCACCAAAGGAATGAGCACCATTAACGCCCTTTGGTGATAAATAGGTAACTGCAGCCACAAAGCTCGCGAGCGATTAACATTTTTATGCGCGGCGAAACGCTGAAATTTACTTTTCAACTTAATGGATGACCAGTGACGTACCATCAATGCAAAGTAATCCGTTTGCTTTTTCTTCTTATGTCGACGATTCATTTCTATCCGTCCCTCAAATGCTTGGTACAGTATAAAAACTCACGAGCCAAGAGTATAGAGTATGACCTTGCTTCTACCAAAGGTTGACACAATCTTGAAGTTTTTCATCTTATATCCTGCGTTGAGTCACACCTTAACACCTTTCTAATCTGTTTTCCTGGCAAGCATTTCATCCAAACGCTGAAACTGGTATTCTGTCGGCTTTCTTTTTGTGACAAAGAGTGACACTTATGTCTGACGTAAAATTTGAAACAGTAGAGCAAAAAGCCAGCTACGGCATTGGTCTACAAATGGGCCAGCAACTAGCAGGAAGCGGCTTAGAAGGCTTAAATGTAGACGCGATCGCTGCGGGGATTGCTACCGCTTTAGTCGGTGAAATGCCTGCAATTGAAGTGGATGAAATTAACCAAGCTCTACAAACTATTCACATGCGTGCGGAAGAAGCGCGCCAAGAAGCGGCCAAAATTGCCGCTGCAGAAGGGGATAGTTTTTTAAAAGATAATGCGCTACGTCCAGAAGTGACTGTCTTAGAATCTGGCCTACAATATGAAATCATGAATGTAGGTACAGGCGAAATACCAAGTGCTGATAAATCCGTTCGCGTACACTACCATGGTGAACTGACTGATGGTACGGTATTCGATAGTTCAGTTACTCGTGGCCAACCTGCCGAATTCCCAGTAACAGGCGTGATTAAAGGCTGGGTTGAAGCACTGCAACTGATGCCTGTCGGCTCAAAATGGAAATTATATGTTCCGCACGACCTTGCTTATGGCGAGCGTGGTGCTGGTGCAGCAATTCCACCTTTTGCTGCTCTAGTATTTGAAGTTGAGTTACTAGATATTCTGTAATCAAAAGTAATTCATTATTCTAATGTCAGCGGTGCTAATAAGCGCCGCTTTTTTATGCAATTGAGAAAATATCGCTTCCTCTCGATTTAAACACCACCAAGTCATATTAGACAGATCAAGGCTTAATCAAGAAAAAATAGTGAAAGAAAAAGGACTAAAACATATTACGACGTGATCGCAAAGCCAGATATTAAAGTTTCATAATATACGGCTAGCAAATATCAATAAAAAAGCCGAGCGTAATGCTCGGCTTTTTATTCGCGAACTGATTACTCAGCAGCTTCTTCAGCAGCTGGGCGATCAACAAGCTCAATGTAAGCCATTGGAGCTTTATCACCAGCACGGAAGCCAGCTTTTAGGATACGCGTGTAACCACCCTGACGAGCAGCAAAACGTGGACCAAGTTCGTTAAATAATTTTGCAACAACTTCGTTATCACGAGTACGTGCAAATGCTAGACGACGGTTAGCAACACTGTCAGTCTTAGCTAATGTAATCAAAGGCTCAACGACGCGACGCAGCTCTTTCGCTTTTGGCAAAGTAGTCTTGATAACTTCATGACGTACTAAAGAGCTAGCCATGTTGCTGAACATCGCTTTGCGATGACTGCTGTTGCGGTTGAGTTGACGACCACTCTTACGATGGCGCATGACCAAATCCTTCTAACTAATATCGATTAATCTTCAGCGATAGACGCTGGTGGCCAGTTTTCTAGGCGCATGCCCAGAGACAAGCCACGTGATGCAAGCACGTCTTTGATCTCAGTAAGAGATTTCTTACCAAGGTTAGGCGTTTTCAGTAGCTCAACCTCAGTGCGCTGTACTAGATCACCGATGTAGTGAATCGCTTCTGCTTTCAAACAGTTGGCAGAGCGAACTGTTAGTTCAAGATCGTCTACAGGACGCAGTAGGATCGGATCGAATTCAGGCTTCTCTTCCTTCTCCTCAGGAACACGTACATCGCGAAGATCTACGAACGCATCCAACTGTTCAGCAAGAATCGTTGCTGCACGGCGGATAGCTTCCTCAGGTTCTAGAGTACCGTTCGTTTCCATATCGATAACGAGCTTGTCCAAGTCAGTACGTTGCTCAACACGAGCAGCATCAACCGAGTAGGCAATTTTGTCTACTGGGCTAAATGTTGCATCAACAAGCAAACGACCGATAGGACGTTCATCTTCTTCGGTATGAATACGAGCAGAAGCAGGAACATAACCACGACCACGTTCAACTTTAATACGCATAGCGATTTCAGCGTTATCACTGGTTAGGTGACAAATAACGTGTTCAGGGTTTACGATCTCTACATCACCGTCATGGGTGATGTCACCTGCAACCACAGGGCCCGAGCCTGATTTGTTTAATGTAATGAACACTTCATCTTTATTTTCGCCTAAGCGAACTGCCAGCCCTTTCAGGTTAAGGAGTATCTCTAGGATATCTTCCTGAACGCCTTCTTTAGTGCTGTACTCATGAAGTACGCCTTCAATTTCTACCTCTGTTACGGCACAACCCGGCATAGAAGATAGAAGAATTCGGCGAAGTGCATTACCAAGAGTATGGCCGAAACCACGCTCTAATGGCTCAAGAGTTACTTTTGCGTGTGTCGTGCTAATCTGTTCGATATCAACAAGACGTGGCTTAAGAAATTCTGTTACAGAACCCTGCATTGTGTCCTCTCTTTAGTTTAAACCTTACTTAGAGTAAAGCTCGACGATCAATTGTTCGTTGATGTCAGCTGATAGATCAGAACGTTCAGGCAAACGCTTGAATGTACCTTCCATCTGGCTTGCATCTACTTCAATCCAAGTTGGTTTTTCGCGTTGTTCTGCAACTTCAAGAGCTGCTTTAATGCGAGATTGCTTTTTCGCTTTCTCACGGATTGCAACAACGTCGTTAGCCGCAACATTGAAAGAAGGTACGTTTACAACGTTACCGTTTACTAGGATAGCTTTGTGGCTAACTAGCTGACGTGCTTCTGCGCGAGTTGCACCGAAGCCCATACGATAAACGACATTGTCTAGACGACCTTCAAGAAGCTGAAGTAGGTTTTCACCTGTGTTGCCTTTCAGGCGAGCAGCTTCTTTGTAGTAGTTACGGAATTGCTTTTCTAGAACGCCATAGATACGACGAACTTTTTGCTTCTCACGAAGCTGAACGCCATACTCAGATAGACGACCGCGACGAGCGCCGTGTACACCTGGTGCGTTATCGATTTTACACTTGGTATCAATCGCACGAACGCCCGACTTAAGGAACAAGTCAGTACCTTCGCGGCGGCTAAGCTTCAGCTTAGGACCCAAATATCTTGCCATGATCTTTCTCCAATGTTCCCAGAAACGTTAAACGCGACGTTTCTTAGGTGGACGACAACCGTTATGAGGGATTGGTGTCGCATCAACGATGTTTGTGATACGGAAACCAGCAGCGTTCAGTGCGCGAACAGTAGACTCACGACCTGGACCTGGACCCTTAACCATAACCTCAAGGTTCTTTAGGCCATATTCTTTAGCCATTTCAGCACAACGCTCAGCAGCAACCTGTGCAGCGAACGGTGTTGATTTACGAGAACCGCGGAAACCTGAACCACCAGCAGTAGCCCAAGCTAATGCGTTACCTTGACGGTCAGTGATGGTTACGATTGTGTTGTTGAAAGATGCGTGGATATGCGCTACGCCATCAGCAACTTGCTTGCGTACGCGCTTACGAGCGCGTGTTGGTTGTTTAGCCATTGTACTCTACCCTTCCCGACTATTTCTTGATCGGCTTACGCGGACCCTTACGGGTGCGAGCATTGGTTTTAGTACGCTGTCCACGTAGTGGTAGACTGCGACGATGACGAAGACCACGATAACAGCCAAGGTCCATTAGACGCTTAATGTTCATGGAAACTTCACGACGTAGATCACCCTCTACAGTGTATTTAGCTACACCATCACGCAGTTGATCGATCTGCTCTTCAGTTAGTTCACTGATCTTAACACTTTCAGCAATACCCACATCAGCTAGAATAGCTTGAGAGCGGGTTTTACCAATACCGTAAATTGCAGTTAGAGCGATTACAGCATGTTTTTGATCAGGAATGTTAATGCCTGCTATACGGGCCACTATGCACTCCTAGTACTTTCTATAAAGAATTATCCGCAGCAAAGCCCGTCGAGGATACGCTGCGGGATACTACTTCTTTTGCACGCAAAAGGTAGGCCGAGGAATATACTCGACCAACCTTTAATTTTCAAGTAAAAATTTCTGCTTATTAGCCTTGGCGCTGCTTATGCTTTGGCTCACTGCAAATCACGCGAACAACACCGTTACGCTTGATAACTTTACAGTTACGGCAGATTTTTTTAACGGAAGCACGAACTTTCATTGCTAAACTCCGTAAATCTAACTTAAATGGCGGCCATATTAACGGCCATAGCCTTTTAAATTTGCCTTTTTCAACACAGAATCATATTGATTTGACATCAAATGAGTCTGTACCTGTGCCATAAAGTCCATGATCACCACAACGACAATCAGTAATGATGTACCGCCGAAATAGAAACGTACGTTCCATGCGACCATCATGAACTCAGGGATCAGACAGATAAAGGTAATGTACAAAGCACCGGCTAAGGTTAACCGTGTCATTACTTTATCGATGTATTTTGCAGTCTGCTCACCTGGGCGGATACCGGGTACGAATGCACCAGACTTCTTCAGGTTATCTGCTGTTTCACGTGGGTTAAACACCAACGCGGTATAAAAGAAACAGAAGAAAATAATTGCTGCTGCATAAAGCATTACGTACAGGGGCTGGCCTGGACTTAAAGCCAAAGAGACATCAGTTAACCAACCGAATGTCTTACTTTCACCATTTTGACCAAACCACTGTGCCAATGTTCCAGGGAACAAAATAATACTTGATGCAAAAATTGCAGGAATCACACCAGCCATGTTGATTTTCAACGGCAAGTGTGTGCTTTGTGCTGCAAATACCTTACGTCCTTGCTGACGCTTCGCGTAATTAACGACGATACGACGCTGACCACGCTCCATGAAAACAACGAAATAGATAACAGCAAAAGCCAATACTGCAATTAACAGTAGAAGAAGCACATGCAGTTCACCTTGACGCGCTTGCTCTATCGTTTGTCCGATTGCTTTTGGCAAACCAGCAACAATACCTGCAAATATCAAAATGGAAATACCATTCCCAATTCCTCGCTCTGTAATTTGTTCACCTAACCACATTAAGAACATGGTACCGGTTACTAAACTCACGGTCGCAATCAGGGTAAACATGGTTTGGTCGATAACGACCAGATTATTGACCATATTTGGTAAACCTGTTGCAATACCTATTGCTTGGAATGTTGCAAGTACAAGCGTGCCGTAGCGTGTATATTGGCTAATCTTACGACGGCCTGCTTCACCCTCTTTCTTGAGCTCGGCTAACGCTGGATGAACTACAGTCAACAACTGGACAACAATCGAAGCCGAAATATACGGCATGATGCCCAGTGCAAATATAGATGCACGCTCAAGAGCACCACCAGAGAACATGTTAAACATTTCAATGATGGTGCCTTTTTGCTGTTCGAACAAATCGGCAAGTACAGCTGCGTCAATACCAGGGATCGGCACAAAAGAGCCCGCTCGGAATACTAAAAGTGCACCAATTACGAATAATAAGCGCGACTTTAACTCACCTAAGCCGCTCTGAGCACTGCGAAAATCTTGTCCTGGTTTCTTAGCCATCTGTACCTCAATCCTCGAGATTATTCCTCGATTTTACCGCCTGCAGCTTCGATTGCAGCTTTAGCGCCTTTCGTCACGCGTAGACCTTTAACAGTCACTGCTTTGTTGATCTCGCCAGAAAGAACAATTTTTGCAAACTCAATGTTTTTAGTCACAACGTTTGCTGCTTTCAAGCTGTTAAGATCAATAACGTCACCGGTTACTTTCGCTAGCTCAGCTAGACGAACTTCTGCACTCACTAGGCTCTTGCGAGAAGTGAAACCGAATTTTGGTAGACGTTGTTTCAGAGGCATTTGACCGCCTTCAAAACCTGGACGAACGCTGCCGCCAGAACGTGACTTTTGACCTTTGTGGCCACGGCCACCTGTTTTACCAAGGCCAGAACCGATACCACGACCTAAACGCTTCTTAGAAGGCTTAGAACCCGCAGCCGGCGATAGAGTATTCAAAAACATTATGATTACTCCTCAACTTTAACCATGTAGTGAACCTTGTTGATCATACCGCGTACACACGCTGTATCTTCAAGTTCCACTGTATGGTTGATTTTACGAAGACCTAAACCGCGCAAAGTAGCTTTATGCTTTGGCAGGCGACCAATTGAGCTTTTAGTTTGAGTTACTTTAATAGTTGCCATGTGTTCTTACTCCGAAATCGCTTCAACAGTTAGACCACGTTTAGCTGCAACCATTTCAGGTGACTTAACGTCAACTAAAGCGTCGATCGTTGCACGAACGATATTAATAGGGTTTGTTGAACCGTATGCTTTAGATAAAACGTTATGTACACCAGCAACTTCAAGTACTGAACGCATCGCACCACCGGCGATAACACCCGTACCTTCTGCAGCTGGCTGCATGTAAACTTTAGAGCCCGAGTGGCGACCTTTCACTGGATGGTGAAGAGTGCCTTCGTTAAGCGCGATAGTAACCATGTTACGACGTGCTTTTTCCATTGCTTTTTGAATCGCAGCAGGTACTTCACGAGCTTTGCCGTAACCGAAACCTACACGACCATTACCGTCACCAACCACAGTTAGTGCAGTGAAGCTCATGATTCGACCACCTTTAACCGTCTTAGAAACACGGTTAACGGCGATTAATTTTTCTTGCAAATCATTCGCTTGAACTTGTTGTTCTTTAGCCATCTTCCAACCCTACCTTAGAATTTCAGACCAGCTTCGCGAGCAGATTCTGCTAGCGCGGCTACTCGACCGTGGTATTGGAAACCAGAACGATCAAATGCAACTGATGCTACGCCTTTTTCTAGCGCGCGCTCAGCAACAGCTTTACCCACTGCTTTTGCTGCATCGATGTTTCCAGTATTCTTCACTTGCTCACGGATCGCTTTTTCTACAGTAGAAGCTGCGGCGATAACCTCAGAGCCATTAGCTGCAATCACTTGAGCGTACACGTGACGAGGAGTACGGTGTACTACTAGGCGAGTTGCACCCAGTTCTGCAATCTTACGACGTGCGCGTGTAGCACGACGGATGCGAGATGCTTTCTTATCCATAGTGTTACCTTACTTCTTCTTAGCTTCTTTAGTACGCACATTTTCATCTGCGTAACGAATACCTTTACCTTTATAAGGCTCAGGTGCGCGGTAAGAACGAATGTCAGCCGCAACTTGACCAACAACTTGCTTATCGCAACCAGTTAGGACAATTTCAGTTTGGCTTGGACATTCGGCTTTAACACCCGCTGGCAACTCGTGCTCAACTGGATGAGAGAAGCCTAGAGTTAAGCCTACAGCGTTGCCTTTCATAGCAGCACGGTAACCTACACCCTTAAGAACGAGCTTCTTAGTAAAGCCTTCAGTAACACCAACAACCATGTTGTTCACTAGAGCACGGGCAGTTCCTGCTTGTGCCCAAGCGTTTGCGATACCCTCACGAGGACCGAACGTTAGGTTGTTTTCTTCCTGAGCGATCACGACGCCAGTATGAACTACACGAGATAGCTCACCTTTAGGACCTTTAACCGTGATCTCTTGGCCGTTTAGTTTCACCTCTACGCCAGCTGGAATAGCGACAGGTGCTTTAGCAACACGAGACATGTTCTACTCCTATTAAATTAAGCTACGTAGCAAATGATTTCACCACCAAGACCTGCTTTACGAGCAGCGCGGTCTGACATCAGACCCTTGGAAGTGGAAATAACAGCAACACCAAGACCGCCCATCACTGATGGAAGCTCATCTTTCTTCTTATAAACACGAAGACCTGGACGAGAAACGCGTTTGATTTGCTCAATTACTGGTTTTGCTTGGAAATACTTAAGTGTGATTTCCAGCTCAGGTTTTGCTTCGCCTTCAACAGCGAAGTCTGCGATATAACCTTCAGCTTTAAGTAGTGCAGCAATTGCAACTTTCAGCTTTGAAGAAGGCATTTTTACAGCAACTTTATTTGCTGCCTGACCGTTACGAATACGGGTCAGCATATCCGAAATCGGATCTTGCATGCTCATAGACTATACTCCAAATGATTAAGTGGCAATTACCAGCTAGCCTTACGAAGTCCAGGAATCTCGCCTTTCATGCAAGCTTCACGAACTTTGATACGGCTTAGACCGAATTTACGTAGGTAACCGTGTGGACGACCAGTTTGGTTGCAACGGTTGCGCTGACGTGATGCACTTGAATCACGTGGAAGAGTTTGCAGTTTCAGAACTGCATTCCAACGATCTTCTTCTGATGCGTTTACATCGCTGATGATAGCTTTAAGCGCTGCACGCTTTTCTGCGTACTGAGCTACGAGCTTGGCACGTTTAACTTCACGTGCTTTCATTGATTGTTTAGCCATAACAGTAACCCTTCACCTTACTTACGGAATGGGAAGTTAAAGGCAGCCAGCAGAGCACGGCCTTCCTCATCGGTACTAGCAGACGTCGTGATAGTGATATCAAGACCGCGTACACGATCGACTTTATCGTAGTCGATTTCCGGAAAGATGATTTGCTCGCGAACGCCCATGCTGTAGTTACCGCGTCCGTCAAAAGACTTAGCGCTAACACCGCGGAAATCGCGTACACGTGGTAGAGCGATAGCAATCAAACGCTCTAGAAAATCCCACATGCGTTCGCCACGCAAGGTTACTTTACAACCGATTGGGTAGCCTTCACGGATTTTGAAACCAGCTACAGATTTGCGTGCTTTCGTGATAAGTGGCTTTTGACCAGAGATCGTTGCCATATCAGACGCTGCATTTTCAAGTAGTTTCTTATCGTTGATAGCTTCACCAACGCCCATATTGAGGGTGATTTTCTCAATTCTAGGGACTTGCATGACGCTTGTGTAACCGAACTGTTTGGTCAGTTCAGCGACTACAGACGACTTGTAGTAATCATGCAGTTTCGCCATAGTAGAACTCCAAATTACTCTATTAGTTAGAAACGATTTCGTTATTAGACTTAAAGAAACGAACTTTCTTACCATCTTCGAAACGGAAACCGATACGGTCCGCTTTGCCAGTTGCTGCGTTAAAGATTGCAACGTTAGAAGCATCAATTGCTGCTTCTTGTTCAACGATGCCACCTTGTTGACCTAGAGCCGGAACTGGCTTTTGGTGTTTTTTAACAAGGTTGATACCTTCAACGATAACTTTACCGGTTGCGAGAACCTTAGTTACTTTACCTTTCTTGCCTTTGTCTTTCCCAGCAAGAACGATCACTTCGTCATTACGACGGATTTTAGCTGCCATTGTTTGCCGCTCCTTACAGAACTTCAGGTGCTAGTGACACAATCTTCATGAATTTCGCATTACGAAGTTCACGAGTCACTGGACCAAAGATACGTGTACCGATTGGTTGCTCAGTATTATTGTTAAGCAATACGCAAGCATTTCGGTCGAAGCGAATGACAGAACCGTCTGGACGACGTACGCCTTTACGGGTGCGAACTACCACTGCCTTCAATACATCACCTTTTTTTACTTTACCGCGAGGAATTGCTTCCTTAACAGTAACTTTGATGATGTCGCCCACATGGGCGTAACGACGGTGAGAGCCACCCAGAACCTTAATACACATTACGCTGCGAGCGCCTGAGTTATCAGCTGCGTCCAGCATACTTTGCATTTGGATCATGTTAGTGCTCCGCTAAATATTAAAAAAACTAGACCCATCTCGGGTCGGGCTGCCTCTTTAAAGGGACGCGAATTGTACCACCCTTTTTTGTGATTGGGTAGTCAAAAAACAAGCGGCCCCAAAAATAATTGGGGCCGCTGTATTCGCATCAAAAGCTCAATTAAATTTTGGCTTTTTCTACTACTTTAACCAATGTCCAAGACTTAGTCTTAGACAGAGGACGACACTCACAGATTTCAACGGTGTCGCCAATGCCACACTGGTTGTTTTCATCATGTGCGTGTACTTTAGTCGTGCGACGAACGAATTTACCGTAAATTGGGTGCTTCACGAAACGCTCGATAGCAACAACAATAGACTTATCCATCTTGTCACTAACAACACGACCTTGTTGGGTACGAATTTTGTCGCTCATTATGCGCCTGCCTTCTCAGTCAAAACAGTTTTCACACGTGCGATATCACGGCGGACAGCTTTCAGAGTATGAGTCTGTTGCAGTTGACCAGTTGCCGCTTGCATGCGCAAGTTGAACTGTTCTTTCAGCAAACTCAGTAGCTCAGAGTTAAGCTCTTCAACGCTTTTTTCGCGTAGATCTTGTGCTTTCATCACATCACCTGCTTAGTTACAAATGTAGTCTTGAATGGCAGTTTACGTGCCGCTAGGCGGAACGCTTCACGAGCCAATTCTTCAGGTACACCATCAACTTCGTACATCACCTTGCCAGGTTGGATTTGGGCTACCCAGTACTCAACGTTACCTTTACCCTTACCTTGACGAACTTCAAGTGGTTTTTCTGTGATTGGTTTGTCTGGGAACACACGGATCCAGATTTTACCTTGACGCTTAATATGACGCGTCATCGCACGACGTGCCGCTTCGATTTGACGAGCAGTTAGACGACCACGGCCTACAGCTTTCAAACCAAAGGTGCCGAAGCTGACTTCAGTACCTTTTGCTAGGCCACGGTTACGACCTGTATGAACCTTGCGGAACTTAGTACGTTTAGGTTGTAGCATCTGTCTACTCCTTACTTACGGCCTTTACGCTGCTTCTTAGGCTTGTCAGCCTTTGGCTCTACTGCGTTAGCAGCTGGCATACCGCCTAGAATCTCACCTTTGAAGATCCAAACTTTAACGCCGATTACACCGTAGGTGGTGTGAGCCGAAGAAGTTGCGTAATCAATGTCAGCACGAAGAGTGTGTAGAGGCACACGGCCTTCACGATACCACTCAGAACGTGCAATTTCAGCACCGCCTAGACGGCCACTTACTTCCACTTTGATACCTTTAGCGCCTAGGCGCATTGCGTTTTGTACTGCGCGCTTCATCGCACGACGGAACATAACGCGACGCTCTAGTTGAGACGCGATGCTATCAGCCACTAATTGACCGTCTAGCTCAGGTTTACGCACCTCAGAAATATTGATCTGAGCTGGCACACCTGCGATTTTAGCTACAGCTGCGCGTAGCTTCTCAACGTCTTCACCTTTTTTACCGATAACCACGCCTGGACGAGCAGTGTGAATAGTCACACGAATGCTTTTCGCAGGACGCTCAATAACGATGCGTGATAAAGACGCTTTTGCCAATTCCTTAGTGAGGTATTGACGTACCTTGAAGTCGCCGTCTAGGTTGTCAGCGAAATCTTTGGTATTAGCAAACCAGGTAGCATTCCAAGGCTTAACGATGCCTAGACGAATACCATTTGGATGTACTTTCTGACCCATTGCTTACTCTCCTAGTCTCTTAGCGATCTGCGACAACCACAGTAATGTGGCTTGAACGCTTCAAGATACGGTCCGCACGGCCTTTAGCACGAGGCATAATACGCTTCATGATTGGGCCCTCATCTACGAAGATTTTAGCGACACATAGATCGTCGATGTCAGCACCTTCGTTGTGCTCCGCGTTAGCGATTGCTGACTCAAGAACTTTCTTGATCAATTCAGCTGCTTTTTTGTTGCTGAATGTTAGAAGTTCTAGAGCTTGGTCTACTGACTTACCACGAATTTGATCTGCAACTAAGCGAGCTTTCTGAGGCGAAATGCGAGCAAAGTTATGTTTAGCGAATGCTTCCATCATCTACTCCTTAACGCTTCTTAGCTTTCTTATCCGCAGCATGGCCACGGTAAGTGCGAGTTGGGGCAAATTCACCCAGTTTGTGACCGATCATCTCGTCAGTTACGAAAACTGGAACGTGTTGACGACCATTATGGACAGCGATGGTCAAACCAATCATTGTAGGAATGATCATTGAACGACGGGACCAAGTCTTAATAGGCTTTTTGTCTCCGCTTTCCACCGCTTTCTCTACCTTCTTCAGCAAGTGTAGGTCAATAAATGGACCTTTCTTGAGAGAACGTGGCATGGCTTATCCTCTTAAATAGATTACTTAGTGCGACGACGTACGATGTACTTGTCGGTGCGTTTGTTTTTACGGGTCTTGAAGCCTTTCGTTGGCATACCCCATGGAGATACTGGATGACGGCCACCAGAAGTACGACCTTCACCACCACCATGTGGGTGATCAACTGGGTTCATTACCACACCGCGAACGGTAGGGCGAACACCACGCCAACGGCTAGCACCCGCTTTACCTAGTTCACGCAGCATGTGTTCAGCATTGCCAACTTCACCGATTGTTGCACGGCCTTCAGCAAGTACTTTACGCGTTTCACCAGAGCGTAGACGGATAGTGACATAAGCACCATCACGCGCTACAAGTTGTGCATATGCACCCGCAGAGCGAGCGATCTGCGCACCTTTACCAGGCGTTAATTCAACGTTATGAATGGTTGAACCCACTGGGATATTGCGCATTGGCAAAGCATTACCTGCTTTGATTGGCGCATCAACACCAGACTGGATAGTATCACCAGCTTTGATGCCTTTAGGTGCAATGATGTAACGACGCTCACCGTCTGCATACAGAACTAGAGCAATATTTGCGCTACGGTTTGGATCGTATTCTAGACGCTCAACTTTCGCTGGGATACCGTCTTTAGTACGTTTGAAATCAATCAAACGATAGTGTTGTTTGTGACCACCACCGATGTGACGTACTGTGATACGACCGTTGTTATTACGACCACCATTCTTAGAGTTTTTCTCTAGAAGAGGGGCGTAAGGCTTACCCTTGTGCAGGTCAGCGTTAACAACTTTAACAACGTGACGACGACCAGCCGAAGTCGGCTTACATTTAACAATAGCCATTTTTCAACTACTCCTGTTATTCCGCGCCGCCAACAAAGTCAAGATCTTGACCTTCTTTCAAAGTAACGTACGCTTTCTTCACGTCTGAACGACGGCCTTGGCGTAGACCTTGACGCTTGGTCTTACCCTTAAGAATAAGAGTATTTACAGACTTAACTTCAACTTCAAATAGCTTTTCTACAGCTGCTTTGATCTCTTTTTTAGTGGCATCTTTTGCTACTTTAAAAACGATAGTGTTCGCTTTTTCAGCAGCCATGGTTGCTTTTTCAGAGATGTGCGGTGCACGTAGAACTTTTAGTAGACGCTCTTCACGAATCATGCCAGCATCTCCTCAACTTGCTTAACTGCAGCAGCAGTCATAAGAACCTTGTCAAATGCGATGAGGCTCACTGGATCAATCCCAGCAACGTCACGCACGTCAACTTTGTACAGGTTACGAGCAGCTAAGAATAGATTTTCGTCTACTTCGCCAGTAACGATAAGCACATCGTTAAGCTCAAGTTCTTTAAGCTTAGCTACTAGCTCTTTTGTTTTTGGTGCTTCAACTGAGAAGTTATCAACAACGATCAAACGCTCTTGACGAACAAGCTCAGAAAGAATGCTTTTCATAGCACCACGGTACATTTTTTTGTTTACTTTAACGCTGTGATCTTGTGGTTTCGCAGCAAAAGTAACACCACCTGTACGCCAGATTGGGCTACGGATTGTACCAGCACGTGCACGGCCAGTACCTTTTTGACGCCATGGCTTAGCGCCACCGCCAGAAACTTCTGAACGTGTCTTTTGAGCACGAGTACCTTGACGAGCACCTGCTGCATAAGCAACAACTACTTGGTGTACAAGAGCTTCGTTGAACTCACGTCCGAAAGTAGTTTCGGAAACAGTTAGTGCGTTAGCACCTTTAACCATCAATTCCATTACTTACTCCTAGACGTTATGCTTTAACAGCTGGTTTGACGATCACGTTAGCGCCAGTTGCACCTGGGACTGCACCTTTAATAAGAAGCAGATTGCGCTCAGCGTCAACACGTACGATCTCTAGGTTTTGAGTCGTTACACGCTCAGCACCCATGTGACCTGCCATTTTTTTGCCTTTAAATACGCGACCTGGAGTTTGACATTGGCCAATTGAACCCGGTGCACGGTGAGACAAAGAGTTACCGTGAGTCATATCTTGAGTGCGGAAGTTCCAGCGCTTAACAGCACCTTGGAAACCTTTACCCTTAGATGTACCAGTAACGTCTACTTTTTTAACTTCGTTGAACAGTTCAACCGTTAGTTCAGCACCAACTTCGAACTCTTCGCCGTTTTCTAAACGGAATTCCCAAAGACCGCGACCAGCCTCAACACCTGCTTTCGCAAAGTGACCAGCTTCTGGTTTAGTTACGCGGCTAGCTTTCTTTGTACCAGCAGTTACCTGGATTGCTGCGTAGCCGTCAGTCTCAAGCGTTTTCACTTGAGAAATACGGTTCGCTTCAACCTCAACAACAGTTACTGGGATAGAAACGCCTTCTTCAGTAAATACGCGGGTCATACCCACTTTACGTCCGACTAGACCAATCATTATTCTAATCTCCCTTAACCTAGGCTGATTTGCACATCAACACCAGCCGCAAGATCAAGACGCATTAACGCATCTACCGTCTTGTCAGTGGGTTCGACGATGTCGATCAGACGCTTGTGAGTACGAATTTCGTACTGATCACGTGCATCTTTGTTTACGTGTGGAGAGATAAGAACAGTGAAACGCTCTTTACGAGTAGGTAGTGGGATTGGACCACGAACCTGTGCGCCGGTACGCTTAGCTGTTTCAACGATTTCCGCAGTAGAAGCATCGATCAATTTGTAATCGAAAGCTTTAAGGCGGATACGGATGCGTTGGTTCTGCATGAGACAGAGCTCCAATAAGTAAAAATTACACAAACAATATCGCCATTCGAACCTGCTAATGCGGGTGAATGCCGATTGATTTATGTGAAACCGTAGTACCCAAATTGGGCACATTGTCAGCTAATTAAATTAACCAAAGCTAATCATATTAACTGCGAACATAAGCTGAGTATACGTTACCTCACTCGTGTTGCCACAAGCTTGCTCCTCGCTGCTCATTGGTTCACAACTGGCTTAACCAGTGGGGGTGCATTATACAGATCACAGATTCTCTTGCAAGGGGTGTTTGAAAAATAAACGAATAATCGTGTAAAAGGCGCTAGAACCTCGCTTCTAGGTTCTAGCTAAAATTATAGCCTAGACTAGCTATGACCACGTTGGCGGACTGCTTCAAATAGGCAAATGCCTGTAGCAACCGAGACATTGAGGCTCGACACGCTACCCGCCATTGGAATTTTGATCAAATCATCACAAGTTTCACGCGTTAAACGGCGCATACCATCCCCTTCCGCGCCCATGACAATCGCTAAAGGGCCAGTGAGTTTACTCTGGTAAATATCATGCGTAGCTTCACCTGCGGTACCAACAAACCAAACCCCTTGCTCTTGTAGAGCACGCATCGTGCGTGCCAAATTGGTCACTCGAACTAAAGGGACAGTTTCTGCTGCGCCACAAGCCACCTTGCTTACGGTTGCCGTCATTGGAGCGGATTTATCTTTAGGGACAATCACCGCTGCAACGCCTGCGGCATCAGCATTACGTAAGCAAGCCCCCAAGTTGTGTGGGTCGGTAACGCCATCCAGCACTAATAACAAAGGCTGCTCATGCTGGCTCAAAATTTCTTCTAAGTCATGTTCATTGAGCGCTTTTGCCGGGCGAACTTTGGCGATCACACCCTGATGATTTGCCCCTTGTGCTTTGTCATCTAAGGCTTTACGCCCCATTTCCTGAATAGACACACCTAAACGCAACAATTCATTCAGTACAGGCAATAACCGGTCATCTTGGCGACCTTTTAATACATACGCTTCGATGATGCGCGCAGGGTCACGCTGCATCACAGCGCTGACCGAGTGAATACCATAAATTAATTCGTTACTCATGACTTACCTATTTCGATTTCGAGCGACTTTTTGCCGTTTTAGGGCCCAATTTAGCTTTCTGAGATTTATTCGGTTTAGCTCGTTTTCCTTTCGGGCTTTTTCCCGTTTCTTGTTCATCTGGGCGTTTAATAGGCTCTATCATCGGAACCGCTTTTGCACCACGATTAGCCGCCGCTTTTTTTCCTTTTGCTTTGGCTTTCGCTTCCACTGCGCGTTTTTTGGCAGTTTTTCCTTCGCCGCGTAGCTTACGACTAGTCTCGATTAATTCAAAATCAATTTGTCGATCATCTAAATTAACCGATAATACTTTGACCTTAACGGCGTCACCCAAGCGATAAATATTACCAAAAGATTCTCCGATGAGTCGTTGTCCTATTGGATCAAATTGATAGTAATCATTGGCCAATGTTGAGATATGTACCAAACCATCGATATGTAATTCAGTGAGTCGAACAAAAAAACCAAATCCAGTCACATTCGCGATCACGCCATCGAGTTCTTCTCCGACATGATCTTGCATATACTCACATTTAAGCCAGTCAGACACTTCTCGCGTTGCATCATCAGCGCGACGCTCAGTGGTCGAGCATTGTTCGCCGTAAAAATCCATATCATCAAAAGAATAATGATAACCACCAGTCGGTGTCCAACGATCCTGATTGCGTCCTTCTTCTTTGGCAATCAAGTACTTAATAGCTCGGTGCAGTAATAGATCAGGATAACGACGAATGGGTGAAGTAAAGTGTGCATAGCGTTTCAGTGCTAAGCCAAAGTGACCGGCATTGTCTGCATTATAAACGGCTTGTTTCATTGAGCGAAGCAACATAGTTTGAATCAATTCTTTATCTTGCCGCTCACCGATTTGCTTCATGAGATGCGCATAATCGGTCGGCGATGGCTCAAGCCCTCCTCCCAAATCTAAGCCAAGTTCGCCTAAGAAGTCTCTAAAGCCCATTAAGCGTTCTTCACCCGGAGACTCGTGAACTCGGAAAAGAGCAGGCTCTTTGGCTTTTTCAACCAAAGAAGCCGAGGCAATATTGGCCATGATCATACATTCTTCAATCAGCTTATGGGCCTCATTACGAATGACAGGTTCAATGCTCTCGATCTTACGTTGAGCATTAAAGATAAATTTGGTCTCAACCGTTTCAAACTCAATCGCCCCTCGCTGATCTCTTGCCTCTTTAAGTACAAGATACATCTTATGCAGCTCTTCAAGATGGGGGACTACCGCTTGATAACGCTCACGTAGCTCTTCATCCCCTTGCAAAATCTCATGCACTTTGGTGTAGGTGAGGCGGGCATGTGAATTCATGACGGCTTCGTAGTGTTTATAACCCGAGAGCTTTCCAGTGTCTGAAATCGTCATTTCACAAACCATACACAAACGATCAACTTGCGGGTTAAGTGAGCACAGCCCGTTGGAAAGAACCTCAGGTAACATAGGTACCACTTGTGAAGGGAAATAAACCGAGTTGCCTCGATTAATGGCTTCTTTGTCTAACGCACTATCTGGACGAACGTAGTAACTGACATCAGCAATCGCCACCCATAAACGCCATCCACCCCCTTTTTTCGCTTCACAATACACGGCGTCATCAAAATCTCGCGCATCTTCACCATCGATCGTCACCAGTGGTAAATCGCGTAAATCGACTCGCCCTTGTTTAGCTTCTTCTGGCACCTCTTCGCTAAAGTTTTCAACCTGCTTAAGCACTTCTTCAGGCCACTCGTGAGGGATCTGGTGAGTTCGAATAGCAATTTGGGTTTCCATGCCGGGTGCCATATTTTCACCAAGCACTTCAACCACTTTCCCCATCATGCCTCGACTACGTGAGCCGCGATCGGTAATTTCAATTACCACCACATTACCCATCCGAGCGCCTTCGCGGTGTTCGTTAGGGATTAAAATATCTTTATGGATGCGCGAGTCATCCGGCACCACATATGAATAGCCATGTTCCAAGAAAAACCGACCAACAATCTGAGTCGTACGCGCTTCCAAAATACGTACCAAGCGCCCTTCTTTTCTTCCTCGTTTATCGGTGCCCGTTGGTTGAACTAAAACAAAATCGCCATGGATCAAAGTACGCATTTGATGATGAGGTAGTAAAATGTCGTTTTCTTTATTAAGGCTACCTTCCGGGCGAACCCAACCATGGCCATCTTTGTGACCGATAACGACCCCTTTTACCATTTCTAGTTTTTCGGGTAGGGCATAACATTGACGACGGGTAAAAACCAATTGGCCATCGCGTTCCATCGCGCGCAAGCGACGACGCAGGCCTTCGTATTGATCTTCACCATTAAGTTCAAGCGCGGCAAATAAGTCATTACGATTCATCGGTACATTGGCTTGAGTAAGAAATTCTAAAATGTATTCTCGGCTTGGAATAGGGTTTTCGTAGTTATCAGCTTCACGATCCGCAAAAGGATCATTATGGGTATTATCAGACATAGGCAGACCTGCTATTTTAGGAAGGTACATAAAGTATATCCTACTGTGTTCTTAAGCTTAATAGCTAATCCCAACCGGCAGAAGCGTAACAACTTTGTGTATTACGTGACCGGAATCAAGTTGTCACTATAAATAACGAAACCTTGAATCGTGAGTATGATGACAGGATGTTGAGAGAAAGTGGTAAAGCGAGCGTTAGACGCTAAGTAGGAAATAATAAGATAGGATTGAGTATTAATAATATTCTATTTCTATCACTTACTGCATGACAATCATCCAGTAAGCGGAAGAATCATAGAGTTAAAAGCTAAGATAAACAAGCTTTATTTACCAGAAGCTGCCACGCCGCTTAGCACGAGCAATAATATTTTCTGGCATTCTCATTTCTAATCCCTGTCGTAGCAAGGTAATCCGGTTGTGGGTTCGTTGATCAGCGCTGACAGAATTATACAGCCAACGATAGGCATCTTCGTAATCGAGCGGGCTACCATGATCTCGGAGTAAAAGTTCAGCCAAATGAATACGAGCATTTAAATTTCCCATCGCCGCGGCTTCGCGTAAATAGGGAATCGCACGTTCTTTGTCTTGCTGTACTAAAGTTCCTCGCGAATAGTAACGACCAAGTTGCTCTAGAGCCGTAGGTAAACCTTGATGCGCCGCGCTTTCCATATAATATAAACCGAGCTCAACGTCTTGCTCGACACAAACCCCCCATGCCAGCATATCACCATAAAGAAATTCATAAGCAGGCAGGCTAATCCGTGTTGCCCGAGCAACAATGTCTTCAACTAACTGGCAATGATCTGCTTTAACTCGCGTTAAATGTTTATTTTGTTCAATCAGTTTGATTAGCTCAGCTTCAGAATAAATCGGCACGGGCTCTCCGACATCCGCCACGTTAGCGTGACTGAACGCAGAATGTAATGCAAAAAATAATGAAGCAACTACCGTACGTAGTTTCATACAGGCACTCTTAGTTAACTTCGATAGCCACCATAATAGTATAGTGTGGCTACGCACAAAGATTTAGTTTGATCCTTATATCGGCCAGTCGATAGCAGGCTTTAACAAAAGTTTCCTTTAGGCGGCAATTTTTTGCCTCTCAATAAAACTCGTTCTACGGCCTATAAAAAAAGCTGACTCATTGGCCAGCTTTTATGTTTTAAAACGGAGTTACACGTTAAATGGGTGCACTTTGATAATAGTTTCGTTGCGATCTGGGCCGGTGGAAATAATATCAATCGGTACGCCAGTCAACTCTTCAATACGCTTAATGTAGTTAAGTGCTGCTTGCGGAAGATCCGCCAATGATTGCGCACCGAAGGTATTTTCTGACCAACCTGGCATGGTTTCATAAATAGGCGTCACCGCTTCAAAAGCGTCCGCCGCCATTGGCGAAACCTGAGCGACAGAGCCATCTGGCATTTGATAGCCGGTACAGATTTTTAGCTCTTCAAGCCCATCCAACACGTCAAGTTTAGTCAAACAAAAGCCAGTCACTGAGTTAATTTGAATGGCACGTCGCATAGCGACCGCATCAAACCAACCGCAACGACGCTTACGCCCGGTAGTGGCACCAAATTCATGGCCTTTCGTGCCCAGATGATTACCGATATCATCATCTAATTCTGTTGGGAATGGGCCCGCACCAACACGAGTACAATAAGCCTTAGCAATACCAAGAATATAGCCTAAATGACGAGGGCCAAAACCAGAACCTGCCGCGACACCACCAGCCGTCGTATTAGAAGAGGTTACATAGGGATAAGTACCATGGTCGATGTCCAGCAATGTACCTTGAGCACCTTCAAACATGATTTTATCACCACGCTTACGAGCAGCATCAAGTTCATCAGTAACATCAATCACCATAGCAGTGAGTAGCGCTGCGTAAGATTCAACTTGCGCTAACACATCATCATAACTCACTGGTTCTGCTTTGTAGAAATGCTCTAATTGGAAGTTATGGAAATCCATCACCTCTTTGAGTTTTTCAGCAAAGGAAACCATATTGAACAAATCACCAACACGCAAGCCACGACGCGCGACTTTATCTTCATAAGCCGGGCCAATACCACGACCTGTGGTACCGATGGCTTTTTTACCACGAGCCGCTTCACGGGCTTGGTCAAGCGCAATGTGGTAAGGGAGAATCAAAGGACAAGCTTCAGAAATGAAAAGGCGTTCACGAACGGGAATGCCACGCTCTTCGAGAGGTTTCATTTCCTTGATGAGTGCATCCGGTGAAAGTACGACCCCGTTACCGATAATGCATTTTACATTATCACGGAGAATACCGGATGGAATTAAATGAAGAACGGTTTTTTCACCGTCGATAACCAGAGTGTGCCCAGCATTATGACCGCCTTGGTAGCGAACCACATATTTAGCATCTTCTGTTAAAAGGTCTACGATCTTACCTTTACCTTCGTCACCCCATTGGGTGCCTAGAACGACAACGTTATTTCCCATCTTTCCAAATCTGATTGCTAGTTAAAAAAGGATTCTAGCACCGAATTTCCTTTCTTGCAGTCCTTTTTTAGACGTATTCCTACCCAGTTCAAAGAACATAAGTCACCGGCGAAAGTAACGGCTTATTTGCTATGATTTTGTCTTGATACCTCATTCATCCGGATCAATGTGAATACGACATTCACCTTGTCGGTTAATACTCGCGCGATACATTGTCGGCCCATTCACTGCAAAATAAATCTCTCCTTGTCGATCCAACCCAACCACTCCTGCTTGAGGCTGTAAATCTCTTTGCATCACGCTTGCACACGCTGTTGCCATATCCTCCTTTAAATAACGCATTCTGGCAGCAATTTCACTGGTGGTTCGGTATTTGACTAACTCCTCCCGTGCACCAAAAGCCGATAAAGCAACCTCGTTGTTATCGACCAAAGCACCAACACCGAGCATCGCCGCTCCCCCAACTTGACCACACGCTTTATCACAAACACCACCAGTACTGGTGGCCGCCGCTAAATCACCGAATTGATCAAGAGCGACTGCGCCAACAGCGCCAATGGTTTGCTCACTAGGCAGGAATGGTGCGGCATTTTTAATAGCGAATAATTGCTGGTAACGAGGTTCCGTAAAAAAGTAGTCTTGTTCGGTATAATGATGCCCGAGCTTAAAAGCAAATGCTTCTGCCCCTTCACCAATCAAAAACTGCTTACCCTTTTTCAACACATCACAGGCAAGGGTTATCGGATTTTTGATATGTCTAAGTCCAGCGACAGCGCCTACAGCATGAGATTTTCCATACATCACCATCGCCTCCATTTCGACCATTTCTTGGTGAGTAAGTACCGAACCTTTACCCGCATTGAAGAGGGGAATATCTTCCAAAACTTTAACCGCTTCGACCACCGCATTTAACGCATGATGACCGTCTAACAACTGTTGGTAACCTGCTTGCACGGCACGCTCTAAACCGTTAGTGATCTCTTGTCTAACTCGCTCATCCATCTTCGCCTTTACCAACGTTCCGGCACCCGCATGAATAGCAATAGCAAAAGGTTGGCTCATTCAAACCTCCAGATAAAAACAAAGCGTTAATCGCTTTGGCAATTAACGCTTTTTACATCAGTCCACCACACTTATCGACATGATGATATGGGATAAGATAGTTTGATAATGTTGATTAATGGGAACCGCAGTTACCGCCGCCACAACAACCATCGTTTTTACCATGATGATGTCCGTGACCATGGCCTTCACCACCACAACAACCACCTTCATGGTCGTGATCGTGGTCATGACCACAACCGCCTGATTGGTGGATATGACCATGAGCTACTTCATCTTCAGTAGCAGCACGTAAAGCAACGACTTCAACATCAAACGTCAATGTGTGGCCAGCGAGCATATGGTTACCATCAACCACGACTTCATCACCATCTACTTCAGTAATTTCAACTGGGATTGGACCTTGATCAGTATCCGCTAAGAAACGCATACCAACTTCAATTTCATCGACGCCTTGGAATACTTCGGCAGGAACACGCTGTACAAGCTCGTCACTGTGTTCACCATAAGCGTCTTCAGGAGCCACTGTTGCGCTGAATTTATCACCGGCAACTTTGCCTTCTAATTCACGCTCAAGGCCTGTGATTAGGTTGTTGTGACCATGTAAGTACTCCAGCGGGGCTTCCGCTGTGGATTGGTCTACCACAATGCCATCTTCAAGTTTGACTTGGTAGGCAATGCTAACAACCACGTTTTTTTCAATTTTCATAACGGCTCCAAGGAGGTTGGTTTGGTTCTCTCACATCAGTTGGAAAAAGAGTGAGTTAAGCAATATTATGGCGATTATACACAGAAACTCAATTATTCTGGCTTAAAAATCCCGATCATTTGTCCATCTGCGTGCACAGTTTTAGTCACCGATTGCGGTTTTCTCTGTTCTATGTAGTGGCACTCGACACACTCAACCCATTCAATGTTATTTTCTATCCACCAACGAAGGGTGTCTTGCATTTGACATTGCGGGCAATTCGCGCCAGCAATAAAGCGTTTTTTTTCTTTCACGGCTTAGTCCTACTTTTTTCCCAATCATCTCGGGTTTGGCGATCATTCGCCATTTCACGGCTAAAAATCTCTTCTAATTCTTTTCGAGCCTCTTTGGTTCTTAACGTTAAAGCTTTGTCGTTGTTATGTTGAGGTAATAATTCTTTTAGCATCACGGTATCTAAACGACAAAAATGAGCTTGCGCACGCTTGGCTTGATAAGGATGCATGCCAAGTTTTATCAACACTTGACGCCCTAAATCTAATGCACCTAAAAACGTTTCTCTTGAGTAGCCTTGGATACCTTGATTCAGTAACTGATACGCCTCAACCCGGCTACGGGCTCGAGCGAGAATGCTCAACTGAGGAAAATGTTGCTGACATAACTGGGTAATGCGCATCACTTCATCGGGATCATCGGTACAAATTACTATCGCCTGTGCTTGTTCTGCCCCTGCCGAACGCAGTAGTTCTAGATGAGTTGCATCTCCATAGAACACCTTATAACCGTACTTGCGTAGTAGTTTGATTTGACTGGCATCATTCTCTAATACAGTGATTTTAATTTTATTGGCATACATTAATCGACCCACAATCTGACCAAAGCGGCCAAAACCGGCCACAATAACTTGCGGAGTCTGGTTATCAATCGTGCTCTCTGGCTCTTCTTCCGGGCCATTTAAGGTCTGATGATAGTAAAAGATTTGGAGTTTGAGCAGCAATGGGGTTGTCATCATCGAGACACTGATCACTAAAATCAGTAATGCTGATTGATCAGCCGTTAATAAAGCCCCCTCCGTAGCTGATGTTAAAATCACAAAACCAATTTCTCCACCTTGACTTAAGATTAAAGCACTACGGCTACGCGCTTTAGAACGTACTTTAGCCATTCGAGCTAAACCATACATGATCGTCATTTTGATACTGATTAGCCCCGTCACCAGTAGACCAACCAGCCACCACTCTTGCCATAAAAGGGTCATATTCACCGACATCCCCACCGCGATAAAAAATAACCCCAAGAGCAAGCCTTTGAAAGGCTCAATTGCTGTGCTGAGTTCATGACGAAATTCACTTTCAGCCAGTAGCATGCCCGCTAAAAAAGCGCCTAATGCCATTGATAAACCGAGCTTTTCCATCAATAAGGCCATCGCTATCACTAACAATAGCGAAGCGACGGTAAATAGTTCGCGCACTTGACTATTGACGACCCAACGAAATAAAGGCTGTAATAAAAAATGTCCTGCGATTAATAGCCCAATTACCCCCGTTAACATCCAAACTAATGGTAGGCTTTCGCCGGTTTGTTGCCCTGAAAATATGGTGACTAAAGCTAAGGTGGGTATAACCGCTAAGTCTTGAAATAAAGAGACGGCAAAGACCGTGCGTCCTGTGTCACTCAAGGTTAAACGCATTTCATCAATGGTACGCAGTGCGATTGCGGTCGATGATTGAGCGAGGATCAGCCCAATACAAAGACTCACAGGCCAAGGGAAACCGTATACCCACAAGCCACTCGCCAGTATGACGCTAGACACTAGCATCTGTGAGCCACCTAGCCCGAGGATCGGCCCTTTCATACGCCACAATCGCTTAGGGTTCAGCTCTAACCCAACTAAAAATAGCAATAGCACCACACCAAATTCGGCAAAGTGTAAAATTGCATTCACGTCATTAATGAGTTTTAAGCCCCAAGGTCCAATCACTATCCCAGCAAGTAAATACCCTAAAATCGCCCCAAGGCCTAGCCGCTGAGCAATCGGCACCGCGACCACAGCGGCCATCAAAAAAATCACCGAACTAGATAGCCAATCAGTCATCATGACATAACCCTTCTAGCCAAGAGACATATTGTGCGGCATGTTGTCGGCGTTCAGCATCACTGATATGCCTTGCCCAATAGATCACCAATGGGTCAATCCACTGCATACGACATAATGCTGCGGTTAATTCAAACGGCTGCAAAATGTCACTCAATGGATAACGATTGTAACCTTGCTCACTAAAAGCCTCTTGTTGTCCTCCGACGGTAATCACACTGCGCCAATATTTACCCCGCAACGCACTTTCAGGCCCAAAAGCGAAACCTTTGCCTAACACCATATCCATCCACTCTTTCAGTAAAGCTGGGCAAGAATAAAGATAGAGTGGATGCTGAAATACAATGACATCGTGAGCAAGTAGTCTCTGATGTTCGCGGTGAACATCAATGAAGAAATCAGGATATGTTGCATAAAGATCAATAAGTGTGACATGTGGTAACGTCGCGATGTGCTCGATCATCACCTGATTAGCCACCGAATGATCCGGATCAGGGTGAGCATAAATAACTAAAACCTTTGGCTTAACATCAGCCTCGCTCATTCTTAACTCCCTCGATAAGCAAATGAAGCGTAAAATACAGCACTCTCTTCCTAGAGCCTGTTCTTCCTACGGTCTGTTGACCTTTCTCGATTAAATTTTGTTCAAGATAAAAACCACACGTTTTAATAAAAAGAATACATTAATTAATCACTTTTTATTAACAAACTATATATCAAAACAACTTAAAGTTGCAGATTAACCGCAAGTAAATCATGGCTCATAAAGATAGATGAGGGGGAGCATTGGGATAAAAACCATCGCCAATAATATTGAGATTCAAATACAAAAGCGATAAGCATCATAAGGACATACGAATGTATAATGTTCGACATTTATCCTGATTGCCCCTACTATTCGCGACGACACAATCACGGCTAACTAGATACGATTTATTATGATTACCTTCTCTGACATTCAGTTACTTCGCGGTGGGAAACCTCTCCTTGACCAAGCTTCTGCTACCATTCATCCTGGCGACAAAGTCGGACTAGTCGGAAAAAATGGCTGCGGTAAATCGACATTATTCGCTCTGCTCAAAGACGAACTATCCATTGATGCTGGATCGTTTAGCCTGCCTGCACATTGGGAAATGGCTTGGGTTGCTCAAGAAACACCAGCGCTTGAGCGTCAAGCCTTAGAGTATGTAATTGATGGCGATAGAGAATACCGTCAACTGGAAAAACAACTCAGTGAGGCTGAACGATTAGATAACGGCACACGAGTGGCAGAACTACATGGGCAAATCGAAACCATCGGTGGCTATAGTATTAAAGCTCGAGCTTCAGAACTGCTTGATGGATTGGGCTTTAGCCAAGAGCAGATGGGGTGGAACCTCACTCAATTTTCTGGTGGCTGGCGTATGCGTCTTAACCTTGCTCAAGCTCTTATTTGTCGCTCTGACTTACTATTACTTGACGAGCCCACTAACCACTTAGATTTAGATGCCGTGATGTGGTTAGAACGTTGGCTACAAAGTTATCCCGGTACCTTATTATTAATCTCTCATGATCGTGATTTTCTAGATCCAATCATTAATCGCATTATTCATATCGAAAATCAGCAGCTTAATGAATACACCGGAAACTATTCCTCTTTTGAAGTCCAACGTGCTCAAAAACTGATGCAGCAGCAAGCACAATTTCAAAAACAACAAAAACAGATGGCTCATATGCAGAGCTATATTGATCGTTTTCGTTATAAAGCATCTAAAGCACGCCAAGCCCAAAGCCGAATTAAAGCACTCGAAAAAATGGAAAAAGTGCTGCCAGCACAATTTGATAACCCCTTTAGTTTTGAATTTCGAGAGCCCAGCGCCTTACCCAATCCTATTTTAATGATGGATAACGTCAGTGCAGGTTATGGCGATCATCTTATTTTAGAAAAAATTCGTCTTAACTTGGTTCCCGGTAGTCGCATTGGTCTGCTTGGCCGTAACGGTGCGGGGAAATCCACGCTAATTAAACTGCTATCAAGCGAGCTAACCGCTCTAGGGGGCGATCTCACTTATTCTCAAGGAGTCAAAATTGGTTATTTTGCTCAGCACCAACTCGAGACCTTACACCCAGAAGAAACGCCACTACAACATATGATGCAGCTTGCGCCTGAGAAAACCGAATTAGAACTACGTAATTATCTTGGTAGCTTTGGATTCCATGGCGATAAAGCACTCGAAAAAGTTGCCCCTTTCTCGGGGGGTGAAAAAGCACGCTTGGTGCTGGCGTTAGTGGTATGGCAAAAGCCAAATCTGCTACTGCTTGATGAACCAACCAACCACTTAGATCTAGATATGCGCCAAGCTCTCACACTGGCTTTACAAAGTTTTGAAGGCGCGATGGTGATCGTCAGTCACGATCGTTATTTACTACGAGCCACCACCGATGATCTTTATCTGGTTCATGATCGACAAGTCGCACCTTTTGATGGCGATCTGACCGATTACTATAAATGGCTCACTGATCAACAAAAAGCTGCACGTAAAGAAGCACAAGTAGCTCAACCCAATAAAGACAGCAGCAATAGTGCGGCCGCCAAAAAAGAACAAAAGCGTCGAGAAGCCGATTTTCGTAAGCAAACGGCACCAATTCGCAAAAAACTGACACAGCTCGAAGAAAAAATGGATACGTTGAATGCAATTTTAGCTCAAATGGAATTCACGTTATCTGATACCACCTTATATGACGCGGAAAATAAGGCTAAACTGACAGAGGTACTCGCCACACAAGCCAGTAGTAAATCTGAATTAGAATCGGTTGAAAGCGAATGGATGAGCGAACAAGAAAACCTCGAACAGATGGAACAGGAATTCAACAGTCAATGAATGATATGCACGCCACGTCTTTACTGACCCTGGAAAGCCTATGGCAATTCAGTTTACGCTATTACAGTGTTCGAGAAGTCAAAGAGGCGTGCTTATGCTTGCAAAATCAGTTTCATGGCAATGTAAATTTACTATTGTTGCTCAAATGGTTAGATGAGAAACAACTGACCTTCCCTGAATCGGCTTGGGCAACAATTGCCAGCGCATTAGCGCAAACTGAAGATCTTATCGAACATTACCGAGAACTGCGTCGTAAGCTAAAGTCTCACCTACCCGATACACTATATCGCGAAGCCCTACAATTTGAATTGCAGATAGAAAAACAGCAGCAAGCCGATCTCATCGCCTGTATTCATCAGCTCCCAATGACCACATCAAGCGAGATACCCCTCACTACAAACTACTGTCAGCAGCTAGGAGCATCACATTTGAGCCAACGATTCTCGTCCCCCGTCAACATCGGCTAAAGCAAAGCAAGCCGAACATCATGGTTCTCGTTAGGAAGGGCATATGACTTCGGTGTATACTGGCGCGATAAATTATGAGTTAGGGTCAAATAATGCATCCATTCGTTGCCGCCAGCGGTTTACAAAACCCACACTTACAAACACTGCTCCCCCGTTTCATTCGCAAAAAGGCACGGTTTGAACCCACGTGGCAAACGCTCGATACCCCCGATGGTGATTTTCTCGATCTCGCTTGGAGTGAAGCGCCGGGCACAAAAAAGGCGCAAAGCAAACCTATTTTTATTCTATTCCACGGTTTGGAAGGCTCTTTTTATAGCCCTTATGCCAATGGATTAATGGATGCCTTTGCCAAACAGGGCTGGCTTTCGGTCATGATGCATTTTCGCGGCTGTAGTGGTAAACCGAATCACTTAGCTCGTGCTTATCATTCTGGAGAAACTGCAGATGCCCGCTGGGTACTTGAATATTTACGCCAACAATTTCCCCAACAACCGATTATCGCTACCGGAGTATCCTTAGGCGGTAATATGTTGATCAATTACCTTGCGGATTATCAAACGGATCCCATTGTTACCGCTGCCACGGCCATTTCAGCTCCTTTGGACTTAGCCGCTTGCTCACAACGTATTGAACAAGGTTTTTCCAAACTCTATTGTCGTTATTTGCTCTCATCATTAAAACGCAACGCGTTGAAAAAGCATCGCTTACTCCAAGACACACTCGGACTTTCAGAAAACGGTATTCAACGAATCACAAAACTGTATGACTTTGATCAGCTCATTACCGCCCCACTGCATGGTTTTAAAAATGCGCATGATTACTATCAACGCTGTTCTGGTATGCAGCGATTGAAAGAAATCCGCACCCCAACCCAGATCATCCATGCCAAAGATGACCCATTTATGACCGATGCCGTCATTCCTAAATTTTCGCTGCCCGACAATATAGATTATCGACTATTTACCAATGGTGGCCATGTCGGATTTATCTCCGGCACCCTCACACAACCGGAGCTTTGGTTAGAAAAAGCCCTCCCCGACTACTACGCAGGGCTGTAAGCCTTTTCATTCGCCTGACCACAAAGCTCGCTGTTTATCACTTTTATCATTCTAAAACGGTGGCTCACCGATTGATCTTCGAACATAAAATAAATTGAGGTATTTATGATCGTACCTTGGCAACAGATCGCCAATGAAACCTTAGAGAATTTAATCCGAGAATTTGTATTAAGAGAAGGGACAGACTACGGTGAAACAGAGGTGAGCTTGCAAGATAAAATCGAGCAAGTAAAGCACCAACTGGAAACAGGAGAAGCGGTGATCGTCTATTCAGAATTACATGAAACGATCGATATCAAAAGTAAAATTCGCTAATTGAGTGTGAATCTGCCATTTTCTGCGGCGAATTTTCCATGATATAGTGAAAACTAACAACACGGTCGCTGTGACCTGTTGAGGATTTATAGACAAGGTTTGTCATGTCAGCAAAATACCCTATTATTGCCGTCACTGGCTCTTCAGGCGCAGGAACCACCACGACATCAGAAGCATTTCGGAAAATGTTCAATATGATGAACATTAAACCCGCTTGGGTCGAAGGAGACAGTTTTCATCGTTTTACCCGCCCAGAAATGGATATTGAAATTCGAAAAGCGCGTGAACAAGGTCGCCACATCAGTTATTTTGGCCCACAAGCGAATGATTTTCCCGCGCTACAAGAATTTTTTCGGGAATATGGTAAATCAGGTACGGGTCAAATTCGCCGTTACCTGCATACGTTTGATGAAGCCGTTCCCTATAATCAAATGCCCGGTACCTTTACCCCGTGGCAACAGCTGCCTGAAGATACTGATGTATTGTTTTATGAAGGACTTCATGGCGGAGTTGTCGATGGCGAAATCAATGTTGCGCAGCATGTTGACTTTTTGATAGGCATGGTACCGATTGTCAATTTAGAATGGATTCAAAAATACGTTCGAGATACCCGTGATAGAGGTCATTCGCGAGAAGCGGTCATGGACTCCATCGTTCGCTCAATGGATGATTACCTTAATTACATCACGCCACAATTTTCTCGCACGCACATTAACTTTCAACGTGTTCCAACGGTTGACACTTCTAATCCACTGAACGCCAAAGGCATTCCTAGCTTAGATGAAAGTTTTGTGGTGATTCGACTGCGAGGGATCAAGAATGTCGATTATCCTTATCTATTAGCGATGATAGACGGTTCATTTATGTCTCGCCACAACACCATCGTTGTCCCCGGTGGAAAAATGAGCTTTACCATGGAGTTAATCGTTCGACCACTACTGCAACAGTTGATTGAATCGGGCAAAATTGGTTAATCATTCCGTGCTAATGACGATTACTTTTCATACCGTGATCATGTGCACACTTTTGCTTAGATTATCCGTACTTTGATACGATTAAAATCAAGAAATCGCCTGAGAAAAAGGATACTATTCCATACCGAACACAAGATAGCTTGCAGCAATTAGGAAGTCCTCTTATTCTAGTTAACCCATTAAGGCTTCGCTAAAATATATGGACAGCAGCGAGCATACCCTGCAGAGGAAGTGAGATATTATGGTTCTAGGTAAACCTCAAACCGACCCAACACTAGAGTGGTTTCTTTCACATTGTCATATTCATAAGTACCCTTCTAAAAGCACGCTGATTCATGCGGGCGAAAAGGCAGAAACTTTGTACTACATTGTCAAAGGGTCTGTTGCGGTACTGATTAAAGATGAAGAAGGTAAAGAGATGATTCTTTCTTACCTTAACCAAGGTGATTTCATCGGCGAGCTTGGTTTGTTCGAAGAAGATCAAGAACGTACCGCTTGGGTTCGAGCTAAATCGCCTTGTGAAGTGGCAGAGATCTCATTTAAAAAATTCCGCCAATTGATTCAAGTTAACCCTGATATTCTGATGCGTTTGTCAGGCCAAATGGCCCGTCGTCTGCAAGTCACCAGCCAAAAAGTTGGCGACCTTGCCTTCTTAGACGTGACTGGTCGTATTGCGCAAACGCTTCTCAACCTAGCAAAACAACCTGATGCAATGACTCATCCTGATGGGATGCAAATCAAAATCACTCGTCAGGAAATTGGCCAAATCGTCGGTTGTTCACGTGAAACTGTGGGTCGTATTTTAAAAATGCTGGAAGAGCAAAACTTAATTTCAGCACACGGCAAAACCATTGTCGTTTACGGTACCCGCTAGCGATATTAAATAACAGATGCACAAAGCTACTTTATTCATTTTAAAGTAGCTTTTTATTTGGTCACGACTTTCTATCTGTGCTCTCAAAAATTTTATCGGCAGAAGCGGCAACAAAGCCTTGATAGAGTTGTCCATTTACCATTGGATAACGTTTAGCAAATTCATAAAAACCACCAGGAATCACTTCAACACCTTCGTGAAACGATACTGGCACCTTATCGGCCATGGTCGAGGACTGTTCTAGTAATACTTCTGGGGTTCCTTTCACTTCACCGCCATGTTCGTTAATGGTGAAGCCTGCCTGACGTAAATGGTCATTGACCGCTTTAACCTGATTGAATGCCTTGAGCTGATTCACACTGACCGTAAAGTGATTTGCCCCATAGCCATGAGCCGCTAACCATGCCGCATATTCGCTCTCTTTGGCTAAGATTTGATAATCAGCAAACGAGAGATCCCATAGACGGCCTGCGTAAAGAAAGTCGACATGATCAAAACGAGACGTATCCACTTGAGCCACTAACTTAGCGACTATCGCTTGTAACTCAGCTGAACACGCTTCAACTTTTAATTCACTAATAAACACTTTCGGCTGCTTAGGATCTGAGTGCTCGTAATGCTTAGCGACTAACTTTTTGCTCTCAAACAAATAATCACCACACGCTTGATAACCTAAGGCTAGAAAAGGCTGAGCTAAAGTATTCATGCCCAGCGGTGCGATATTAAAGGTTCGTAAAGCAATATGGTCATTGATTAGCGGAAAACCTTCTTGTAGTAACTGATGCACTTGCTGCGCAGAAGGACAAAGTCGTGTGGTGTAATCAGCCCATAAGGCTTGGAATAATTCATCAACAGTCATAGCGTCTCCTTATTTTTACCCAACCATTTACTCGTTTATAGGATAAGCTCGATCCCAGGCGCTAAAGTCGTGGGCAATTGTGTGCTTTCCCCTTCCATCGAAGCCATAGGATAAGCGCAATAATCTGCCGCATAATACGCACTAGGACGTAAGTTTCCAGAAGCACCGGGGCCACCAAAAGGCGCATCACCACTGGCTCCGGTCAATGGGCGGTTACGGTTGACAATTCCGGCACGAATATGATCGATAAAATAGCGCCACTCTGTATCGTCGGTAGAAATCAGCCCCGCAGACAACCCAAAACGAGTCTGATTCGCAAATGCGACAGCTTGCTCGAACGTCTGATAACGGACCACTTGCAGCAATGGGCCAAAATATTCTTCATCGGGTAAATTATCGATTTCCGTCACATCAAGAATGGCGGGAGTAACAAACGCAAAATGAGTCAACTGAGCCGCCAACAATGGCTTAGCTCCGAGCGAACATAAATGTTTCTGTGCTTGAATCATTGCCCGTGCTGCGGCAACCGAGATTAACGGCCCCATAAAAGGAGCAGGCTCGGCAAACGGTTCATCAATGATTAAATTGGCCGCAGTACTAACCAACTTCGCTAGCAGTCGATCGTCAGATTCATCAGCAGGAAGATACAAGCGACGAGCACAAGTACAACGCTGCCCTGCACTAATAAAGGCAGATTGAATAATAGTATAAACGGTGGCATCAATCTCACCATACTGCTTCGACACCACCAACGGGTTGTTACCACCCATTTCTAATGCCAACATTTTCTCAGGTTGACCAGCAAACTGACGGTGTAAGAGATGGCCAGTATTGGCGCTCCCCGTGAACAGTAATCCATCAATATTCGCAGAACTTGCTAGCGCAATGCCCGTCTCTTTACCACCTTGCACAAGGTTCAGCACACCATCGGGTAATCCCGCTTGTTGCCAAAGCTTGGCCGCTAATTCGCCACACCAAGGTGTTTGTTCTGAAGGTTTAAATACGACCGTATTACCCGCCAATAAAGCCGGAACAATATGTCCATTCGGTAGATGAACAGGAAAGTTATAAGGGCCAAATACCGCCATGACTCCCAGCGGGCGATGACGTAACACTAGTTGACTTCCCGCAGTTGCACGGTGTTGTTCCCCTGTGCGATCTTGATAAGCCCGAATGGAAATGGCAATTTTTCCCGCCATCGCTGCAGCTTCAGTGCGTGCTTCCCATAACGGTTTTCCGGTCTCTTTAGCGATGATTTCTGCGATATTTTCACTATTGGCTTGAACAAGATCAGCAAAGCGGAGCAGGATTTGCTCTCGCTCATGATAGGGACAATTTTTCCAACGAATAAAGGCCGAACGGGCCGCTGCAATCGCTTGCTCTACTTGAACTTGACTCGCACTATTTCCTTGCCAAATTACGCAACCGTTATATGAACTGAGTGAGGAAAAAACCTCTCCATCACCAGCTAACCATTGCCCATTAATCCATTGTGTCATGATCTTGCCCCTTTATTTTATTGCGCTAGAATCCGCAACCAGTCTCCTTGCTCGACCTCTAGTACTTTCGCGACGTCAGGTGTAATGATCACCACCTCACGTTCTCGGTTATAGCCCGCCTTGGCTGCCGTTGCCCGAAAATTCTCAAAGGTACAATTACACATTAAGTAATCTTGCCCACTAGCATGGCGAGCCACTTCAACTCGAGCCCGTACGGAGTGACGCACAGACTCAATGTGACGAAGGTCACATTCTACTGTTGGGCCGGCATCAAAAATGTCGACATAATTACGACAAGTAAACCCCTCTTGTTCAAGCAAAGCTAATGCTGGTCGAGTATTGTCATGCACTTGCCCGATCACCGCTTGCGCTTCTGGACTGAGCAAGTTGATATAAATCGGTAGCTTTGGCATCAAATCAGCAATAAAACCTTTTTTACCAATACCGGTCAGATAGTCAGCCAGTGTAAAGTCAATCGAGAAAAAGTGCTGTTGTAACCACTGCCAGAAGGGAGAGTTACCCTTGTCATCCGAAACGCCGCGCATTTCCGCAAAAATAGTTTGCGAGAAGCGCTCTGGATGCTCTGCCATCATTAAAAAACGGCTTTTCGATAACAAACGGCCATTTAAGCCTTGGCGGTAAGGCTCACGTAGGAATAATGTACATATTTCACTGCACCCAGTGTAATTATTGCCAAACGTCAACAGTTTAACCGTATTATGCACCCCCAACTTATGAGATGAATGGACAATGGTACTGATATGATAGGAATAACTCGGGCGATCCCAACCAACAGCCGCTTCAATTCCGGTTGTCCCCACCACCTCACCCGTCTCTGAATCCACCCCAACCATCAGATAGCCTTCATCACTCGGATATAACACCTCTGCTTTGGCAAAGCTATATTCTGAGTGCTCGATGCGTTTCGTTAGCAGTTCTTGATTGACCGGCAATGAAGTAAAGCCATAACCGGACTCTACCGCACAAGTATGTAAAGCGTCGAAGTCTGAGATGGCAATTGGACGAATAACTAGCATCAATATTCCCTCCTGACGCATGAAGAATCTAGGGTTTGTTGACCTTTCGCGATTAAATTTTGTTCGAAAGGTCAACTGCCCCTAGGGAGAGAGATGAAACCTAGAGGCACACCCACCGGCTCCATGGTGGATGTAGTGAATCAAGCGATCTAAACCAGTGAAGCAATCGCTTGATCCAATTTTTCCAAACCAAGTTCGATCTCTTGCTGACTAATAATCAGCGATGGGGTAATGCGTATTACACTGGCTCCCGCCACCAAGATCATTAAACCTTGTTGACCGGCTGCGACAAGAATCTCTCTTGCTCGGCCTTGCCATTGCTCATTAAGCTCGGCACCAACCAATAGACCTTTCCCTCGAATTTCTTTAAAAACTTGATACTTATCGTTTATTTTAGCCAAACCTTGACGGATCCATTCGCCACGCTTAACAACCCCTGCTAGCGTCTCTGGCTGACTCACAATCTGCACGACCGCTTCTGCAACGGCACATGCTAATGGATTTCCACCATAAGTTGACCCATGCGTACCGACACTTAAATGTTTTGCCAGCTTATCGGTCGTCAACATTGCGCCAATGGGGAAACCTCCTCCGAGCGATTTGGCCGTACTAAGAATATCAGGTTTCACACCGATACCTTGGTAGGCATAGAAATCTCCCGTACGTCCATTGCCCGTTTGAACCTCATCAAAAATCAGCAATGCATGGTGTTTATCACAAAGCTCTCGTACGGCTTGAATAAATGGAGCAGAGGGTGAAATTAGACCACCTTCACCTTGTAAGGGTTCCATCATCACAGCACAGGTACGATCAGAGATCTGCGCTTGTAATGCACTGATATCATTATAAGGAAGATGGGTGACATTGCCCGGCTTCGGGCCAAAACCATCGGAGTATGCGGCTTGCCCCCCAACCGTGACGGTAAAAAAGGTTCGGCCATGAAATCCCTGAGTAAAGGCAATAATTTCTGATTTTTCTGGGCCAAAGTTATCCGCCGCATAACGGCGAGCCAACTTTAAGGCGGCTTCATTCGCTTCCGCGCCTGAATTAGCAAAAAAAACTTTTTCAGCAAAGCTGAGCTCAGTTAACCGCTTCGCTAAGCGTAAAGCTGGCTCATTAGTCATTACATTACTCAAATGCCATAACTTATTGGCTTGGTCTGTCAATGCTTGAACCAAAACGGGATGACAATGGCCCAAGCAACTGACCGCAATACCGCCAGCAAAATCGATATATTCACGCCCTTGCTGATCCCAGACTCGGGAGCCTTGACCTTTGACTGGAATAAATTCCATCGGGCTATAGCAAGGTACCATCACCTCATCAAATAAAGCACGATCCACATGTTTTTCTACCGTCATCACAGATTCCCTCTCGATACTACATGCCAAGCAGCGCAACGATGGCGTGACAAAATCCCCATAAAAGATTTTGTATTGCATTCTAGCCTACTAAGCATTTTATTTACAAAATATTAACCAATTCAATAGTGAATTATGCTTTTTAACTGTCTATCAAACAGACTAGTATGACCCAATG